>NZ_SRYB01000033.1:0-53744 GCF_004793975.1 Lepagella muris | reverse complement strand
GAGCGGGAGAGTAGGTAATCGCCGCCTTATGGAAGCCGACTGAGCGATCAGCCGGCTTCCTTTTTTTGTTGTGGTTGTCGTTGTTATCCCCGGAGGGGATAGCAACTTCTTGGACTTCTTGGACGGCTGGGACTTCTTGGACTTCTTTGTCAATACTGTCATTATTGTCATTACTGACAGATTGACAATAATGACAAATTGACATTACTGACAATAATGATGATTTGACGAATTGTCAGATTGTCATTAATGGAAAAATGATGAAAATGAAAAAATTTTTTTAATTCATTTTGTGGGTTGCTCTTTTTTTTGTAATTTTGCAAGCCGATTATATCCAAATTGTTTGCCGCCTGCCTTGCGATGTGAGATTTTAGGCCTTTCAAGCATCGTCTGTTTCGTTAGGCGGATTTTATATGGCAGCCGTAATTGTCGGACTTCCAAAACATTTATAATCTTATAATAAACTCGATCCAAAGTGGATACATTAAGTTACAAGACCCAATCAGCTACTCCTGCAACAATCAACAAGCAGTGGGTGGTGATTGACGCAACAGACCAGGTACTTGGTCGTCTCTGCTCTAAAGTGGCAAAAATTCTTCGTGGCAAGAACAAACCTGGC
Source organism: Lepagella muris (assembly GCF_004793975.1). Classification (NCBI taxonomy): domain Bacteria; kingdom Pseudomonadati; phylum Bacteroidota; class Bacteroidia; order Bacteroidales; family Muribaculaceae; genus Lepagella; species Lepagella muris. Next base: position 53,125 of record NZ_SRYB01000033.1, on the reverse strand, counting down.
TACACTCCTTATCTTGATTGTGGTGACAATGTGATCATCATCAATGCAGAGAAGGTGATCATGAACGGTGATAAGATGACAAAACGTGAGTATCTCCGCTATACCGGCTATCCCGGTGGTCAGCGCACGTTCACTCCGAGCGATCTTATGGCTAAGTCTTTCAAGAAGACAGTTAAGGCAGGTCGTCATCCTTTGTTCATAAAAGTTGTAAAGGGTATGCTCCCCAAGGGTCCTCTTGGTGCAGCTCTTCTCAATAATCTTTATGTCTACAATGGTGCAGAGCACGGACATGAGGCAAACAATCCTACAGTAATAGATATCAACAAAGTGAAATAATAGAAGCAGATGGAAAAAATTAATGCAATTGGCCGTCGTAAAGCAGCCGTAGCGAGAGTTTATCTCACAGAGGGCAACGGTAACATCGTTATCGACAAGCGTCCCCTTGACGTTTATTTCCCCTCTTCTATTCTTCAGTATGTTGTAAAGCAGCCTCTCACTAAACTTGACGTGGCAGAGAAGTATGACATCGTTGCTCATGTAGACGGTGGCGGCTATACCGGTCAGGCAGAGGCCCTTCGCCTTGCTATTGCACGCGCACTTGTAAAGATTAATCCTGAGGATAAATCTGCTCTCCGTGCAGAAGGCTTCATGACTCGCGACGCTCGTTCTGTTGAACGTAAGAAACCCGGTCAGCCCAAAGCCCGCAAACGTTTCCAGTTCTCAAAACGTTAATGTTTTTCGCGGACTTTTCAAAAATATCAGTTTAGTATCTAAATCAGCCGGATGAGCCGACCTTGTCGGTTCCTACCGACTGATTGGATTTCTAAAGAAATTTAAAAAGAATGTAAACACCCGGTCAGGGTTTCCTTGACCAAAAAACAGAAAACACAAAAATGGCAACACCCACTTTTGAACAACTCCTTGAGGCTGGCTGCCACTTCGGCCACCTCAAACGTAAATGGAATCCTGCAATGGCTCCTTATATCTTCATGGAGCGCAATGGTATCCATATCATCGACCTTTATAAGACAGCTGCTAAAATCGACGAGGCTGCCGCTGCTCTCAAGCAGATCGCAAAGAGCGGCAGAAAGGTGCTTTTCGTAGCTACCAAGAAGCAGGCTAAAGAGGCTATCGCTAATAAGGCTGCTTCTGTAGGCATGCCTTACGTGATCGAGCGTTGGCCCGGCGGTATGCTCACCAACTTCCCCACCATCAGAAAGGCTGTGAAGAAGATGACCACCATCGACAAGATGGCTAAGGACGGCACTTTCGACAACCTGTCAAAGCGCGAGAAACTTCAGATCACTCGCCAGCGTGCTAAACTTGAGAAAAACCTCGGTTCTATCGCTGACCTTTCTCGTCTTCCGAGCGCATTGTTCGTAGTTGACGTTATGAAAGAGCACATCGCAGTGGCTGAGGCTAACCGTCTTGGTATACCTGTATTCGGCGTGGTCGATACTAATTCAAATCCTGAAAATGTAGACTATATCATCCCGGCAAATGACGACGCTTCTAAGAGCATCGAGATTATCCTCGACGCTGTATGCGGAGCTATGGCTGAGGGTCTTGAGGAGCGCAAGGTTGAAAAACTCGACACTCCGGAAGACAAAGAGGATGGTGATGCTCCTGCAAAGCGTCGTCGCGTGCGTCGCAATGAGGGCGCAGCAAAGGAGACTGCTGAGGCTGCTCCCGCTGCAGAGGCTGAGTCTGCTGAATAATTTTTAAAGAAGAATAACAATGGCTGTATCTATTGAAGATATCAAGAAACTGCGCCACATGACCGGCGCAGGTATGATGGACTGCAAGAATGCACTTGCCGAGACTGGCGGTGACATTGAGGCTGCCATCGAAATCATCCGTAAGAAGGGTCAGGCTGTAGCTGCAAAACGTGAGGACCGTGAGGCTGCCGAGGGTTGCGTGCTCAGTGCCACTAAACCCGGTTTCGCTGCTATCGTGGCTCTGAAGTGTGAGACTGACTTCGTTGCTAAGAACGAGTCTTTCCGCAATCTTACAAAGGCTATCCTTGATGCTGCTGTAGCTGCCGGTGCTAAAAGTCTTGACGAGGTGAAGGCTCTCGATCTCAACGGTCGTACTGTTGAGGAGAACATCACTGACGAGATCGGTAAGACCGGTGAGAAGATGGAACTCGGTGCTTACGAGTATGTAGAGGCTCCCACTGTAGCTGCTTACGACCACCTTGGCAACAAGCTTGCCACTATCGTCGGTCTTAGCGTTGAGGGTATCGATCCCGCTATCGGCAAGGAGATCTCCATGCAGGTTGCCGCTATGAATCCTGTTGCTGTGGATCGCACTTGCGTTCCTCAGAACGTAATCGACGGCGAGCTTAAAGTAGCTATCGAGAAGACTAAAGAGGAGCAGGTGAAGAAGGCTGTTGAGGCTGCTATCCGCAAAGCCGGCTACAACCCCAACCACTTCGATAGCGAGGCTCACATCGAGTCTAACCTTGCTAAGGGTTGGTTCACTCAGGAGGATGCAGACAAAGTGCGTCAGATCATGAAGGAGACTGCAGAGGCTAAGGCTGCTAATCTCCCCGAGCAGATGATCCAGAACATCGCAAACGGTCGTCTCAACAAGTTCTTCAAAGAGAACTGTCTGATGGAACAGGAATACCACCGCGATGCCAAGATGACTGTAGCACAGTATCTCGACAGCGAGGTTAAGGGTCTTGTAGTTGTTGACTTCAAGCGCGTAAATCTTAATCAGGATTAATCCTATCTCCTAAATAAAGATGAAGGAAAAGCCGTAGAAATGATTTCTACGGCTTTTTATTGTTTTTGTCAGATTGTCAAATTGTCATTATTGTCATTAATGACAATAATGACAGAAATGACAATAATGATAATGGCGGGAATTATTGCCTATTTATGATTTATCAGATATTCCCATGCTGCGTCATGATCGTAGGGGATCTCTCCCTCTATTATCGCTTCCTTCACTATGTCTTTAAGGCGTGCTATTTCCGGACCCGGTGCTACACCGAGACGTTCCATTATCTCATTGCCGTCAACAGGATTTTTCCAGTTTCGCAGTTCATCCGCATCATGCACGTATTGCATACGTTCGCGGAGTTTCTTGAATCCTTCAAGCTGGCGTCTCACCTTATCTGGCTGCTTCGACGTGATGTCGCTCTCGGCAAGGATCATGAGATCTTCCACATCGTTGCCTGCATCGGTGATCATGCGTCTCACTGCGGAGTCGGTGACGCCTTGATCCCCTACGGACTGCGGACGCATGTGAAGACCAACCAATTTTGCAACGTATTTCATCTTCTCGTTGAGAGGGAGTTTCATTGTGCGGAATATGCGCGGAATCATCTTCTCACCGATGAAATTATGATTATGGAATGTCCACCCGAGTTTGGGGTCATAGCGTTTCGTGGTGGGTTTGGCAATGTCATGAAGGAGTGCCGCCCAGCGTAGCCATTCGTTATCTGATCTTGATGCAACGTTGTCAACCACCTGTATGGTATGATAGAAATTATCCTTATGTCCTTTCCCCTCTTTCATCTCCACCCCTTTCAGCGGAATCAGGGAGGGGAAGACGTAGGGGAGAAGTCCAGCCATATCAAGGAGTCGCCAACCTACGGATGGTTTCGGTGCCCTCATTATCTTTGAGAGCTCATCGTTTATGCGTTCGCGGGTGATTATCTCCATCCTTTGCGCATTTCGTTTTATGGCGGAAAATGTGTCGTTGTCAATACGGAATGCAGAGTATGATGGATTCTCAGAATCGTCCGACTTCTTATAGAGTTGAGTGGCGAATCTTATTGCACGCAGCATACGCAAGGGGTCGTCGGAGAAAGTGATGTCGGGATCGAGCGGAGTCTTGATTACTCCGGAATGGAGGTCGATGAGTCCGTTGAAAGGGTCGATAAGCTCACCAAACGATTTCTCATTAAGAGATATCGCCATAGCGTTTATGGTGAAGTCGCGGCGTCGCATATCATCTTCAAGAGTGCCATCTTCCACGATGGGATTTCTTGAATCGCGGTTGTAGGATTCTTTTCTTGCACCGACAAACTCAAGCTCGAGATCACGAAATTTCACCTGCGCAGTCCCGTAGTTTGGAAATACCGACAGATGAGCTTTCGGACCGAGATGGTGAGCCACCGCCTCAGCCAGTTCTATTCCGGACCCGACAGTGACGAAATCAAGATCTTTCGACGGACGCTGCAGGAAAATGTCTCTGACGAAACCGCCCACAGCATATACATCTTTCCCAAGAGAATCAGAAATCTCGCCGATAGTCTTGAATATAGGATTCTTTAGATCTTCTGTAAGATTCATCAAAATAGTTTTAGAAAAGTGGTCAACAGGCTATAGATATTAAGTCAGCCATGTTGGCACCATTATTTGGATTGCGGCATAAAAGCCGTACAATAGTTATAGACTTTTGTTATCCACATCAAAGACTCTGTATCTCCTCAGGGAAGGGGGTGATACATTCAAGTCCGGTGGGAGTGACGATATAAGTATTCTCGATACCTACCGCACCTACATGCGGGATGACAAATTTAGGCTCGAGAGCGATTGTCATGTTTTCCTCAAAAACGTCGCGGCTGCGTGACGTCACCACGGGGAGCTCGTTGAGTTGGATCCCGACTCCATGACCGATGAAGGGAGCCTGTTGGGCGTGTCCCATGAAATATTCCGACAATCCCTCATTGCGAGCAATCTCTATCGCCTTGTCGTAAAGAGTGGCCACCCGGCATCCCGGCACAGCCATTTTCTCACATTCGCGCAGAATATTACGTGAGCATTCGTGTGCCTTTTCAGCGAGTGCGGGTATTTCTCCGATTTTCCATACGCGGGTCATATCGGTCTGGTATCCGTTGAATGCACCGCATACGTCGATCATCACGGTCTCTCCGGGATGCATGATCGCTCCATTGGCACCTACAGGAAGCGACGGATCGACACCGGCACCACCCATAGTGAAGTCATACGGACTCGGTGCATCGGCATTATCTCCGGCAATTACCGAACCCATGTTTATTTCCATTTGGCTTCCGGAAGTGCGTATGTAGCCGAGACACCCCTCAAGGCGGAGCAGACGCTCGATCTCAATCTGAAACTCTACGTCGGTCATATCCTCGCGATAGCATTTGGAGAAGCGTCGATAGGCAGACGCCTGTCGCAAACCATCGTACCTCATGCAGTCAAGTTCCCATTGGGTCTTCACCATCCTTACCTTGCGGAGAAGGTGGGAGCAATTTTCTGCCGTAGCCTCCGGGAAGGCTGCCTGAAGACGCGTGATTTCTGAATAATAGAGGTCGTCGAATTCCAGCCCTAATCTCTTTGGGAGGGGCATCCCTTTCTCCTTAAGTATAGAGGGTATGAGTTCCGGCTTACGCAGGATAATGGTGTCGTCTGAGGTATCCACGGAGAGTGGGCGCACCACGAAATACAATGCCGGATGCTCCGGAGTGATATACACGTAGCCTCTGAAAAGGCGTCCTGACGTATAGAATATGTTGGAATTGGATGCCAACAGAATTGCATCCAACCCTTCAGATTTTATTTTAAGCCTGATTGTATCAATGCGTTTTTGAATGTCGGCTGATATATCTTCGCGTATTAATTTCATAAATCAAGAATATTTTTAAGTGTTTTGTAGGCTCCGGATCTCGACATCACTATCCCTATGGCGTGGATACCTTCCGTCTCTTCCTGCGGTATGTTTGAGCCAACCGATATGGAATATCCTTCAGGAATCTTTATTGACCGATGAAGAGTGTCGGTGGTCTCATAGATGGAATATATGCCATTGCCGATAGGTCTGTCCTCCTTATCAAACAGGGGAATAGTCAATTTGGTTGAATCCGGACATTCCATGCCGAAACTGATCTCTTCCAGGTTGAACGTTATTTCGCGTGGCTTTGCCGATGCGGAGTATCTGACTACGATCATGACGTCGTAAGGGATTGAGTCGACGTTGCAGGAATCAGTGGGCACAGGACTAAACTCATATTCCCATCCGGACGGAATACCGGATTCAGGAATATCCACAAACGATGAAAACTCCACGCCGGAGTTTTCCAGACAAGATGACATTATCCCTGCAAATCCTGTGGCGAATAAAAAGAGTGACCATCTTGCCGATGACTTTGCATTCATCGGCAAGATGGACCGTAGATGAGATACGTAGTGATTCATATCGAGGATATATTGAGAAGAATTTTATCCCTCCTGCTGACGTGGCTTGGGCTTTGGTTTCTTTTTGGGTTTCGGTCTATTATCCTGCGGTGCTCTTGCTGCAGCCGGACGGTCGTCAGGTCGGGAGTCATCGCGTGGTTTTTCCAGAGCCGGTTTCTCCTTGCGTTGCTCTTCCGGGGATTTGTTCTTCTTCTTTTTCTTCTTCTTGTTTTTATCAAATCGGGTGAGGCTGTCCTGCCCGATTATGTCGCCATATTCCTTTTTGGAGGTTTCGTCAGAGTTGGGATCAAGCGAGTCAACACGTATGCCTTGCTTGTTGAGGGCAATTATCTCAAAAGCGCGAGATGCTGAGATTGTCACGAGATTCGCCGGTATGTTGCGGTCGGTGGAATACGTGATCTTATGTGCCAGTATATCGGGCTTGAAATAATAGAAGGTGTTATCTTTCGTCTCAAGAGTCACGTCTTTCGGTGGCAACTTCTTCTGCGCCTCTGCGTAAGAGTCGGTCTCGAAGTTGAGACAGCATTTCAGCTTGGCACATTGTCCGGCGAGTTTCTGAGGATTCATCGAGAGATCCTGAAGTCGTGCCGCTCCTGTTCCTACAGAAACGAACTTACCCATCCACGACGAGCAGCATAGCGGGCGTCCGCATGGACCGATGCCACCGATTCTTCCGGCTTCCTGTCGGGCTCCTATCTGTTTCATCTCGATTCTCACCTTGAAGGTGTCGGCGAGGATACGGATCAGCTTCCTGAAATCCACGCGTTCGTCTGCGATGTAATAGAAAATAGCCTTTCCGCCGTCGCCTTGGTATTCCACATCTCCGATTTTCATAGCCAGTCCCAACTCTTCAGCTATGGATCTCGCCTTTATCATCGTGGAATGTTCGCGTGCGCGAGCCTCCTCAAATTTCTCTATATCCGACGGGCGTGCTATACGGAACACTTTCTTCAGTTCAGCCGTAGGCTTCACCCCGTTTTTCTTCATCTGTAGCGCAACGAGCGGACCAATCATGGTGACTCTTCCGATATCATGTCCCGGAGACGCCTCGACTGCCACAATATCGCCTATTTTGAGAGGGAATGCCGAGGGGTTGGAGTAGAAGCCGATGCGCGTGTTCTTGAACATTACTTCCACTATGCCCTTAGGATCCACGCCAGGGATATCGGCGAGCCAGTCTGTTGCGAGAAGTTTGCCGCGCTGTTCCCTTCTGGGGCAACCTGTGCAGGAACTTCTCTTCTGGCAACTGCCGCATCCACTGTTAAACACATTCTGTACTTTCTCTTCCATAAAAAGCAGACTATGTTATTTCGCGAACGCCACGGCGCGGGTCTCACGGATGACAGTGATTTTCACTTGTCCCGGATATGTCATCTCGTCCTGTATCTTGCGGGCGATTTCATTCGATAGCTTGTCGGTCTCCTCATCTGTGATCTTGTCTGCACCGACAATCACGCGCAATTCCCTACCTGCCTGTATAGCGTAGGTCTTGAGCACGCCAGGATAAGAGAGGGCGAGCTGCTCAAGGTCGTTAAGACGCTTTATGTATGCCTCTACTATTTCACGACGGGCTCCGGGGCGGGCTCCGGATATTGCGTCACACACCTGCACGATGGGGGCGAGAAGCGAAGTCTGTTCCACTTCGTCATGGTGTGCACCGATGGCGTTGCATATCTCCGGTTTCTCTTTGAATTTCTCAGCCAGCTTCATGCCGAGAAGAGCGTGCGGGAGTTCCGGCTCATCATCGGGCACCTTGCCTATATCGTGAAGGAGTCCGGCACGGCGTGCCTTTTTCGGATTCAATCCGAGTTCGGATGCCATTACTGCACACAGGTTGGCAGTCTCACGCGAGTGCTGCAGAAGATTCTGACCGTAGGATGAGCGATATTTCATCTTGCCTACCATTCGGATGAGTTCGGGGTGCAGTCCGTGTATTCCGAGGTCGATTGCCGTGCGTTTGCCGGTCTCGATGATCTCTTCCTCCACCTGCTTGCGCACCTTTGCCACCACCTCCTCAATACGGGCGGGGTGTATTCTTCCGTCAACCACGAGCTGATGCAGTGCAAGTCGGGCGATCTCCCTTCTTACGGGGTCAAAACCGGAGAGGACGATAGCCTCGGGTGTGTCGTCTACGATTATCTCGATGCCTGTGGCAGCCTCAAGAGCACGTATATTGCGCCCCTCGCGTCCGATGATGCGTCCTTTTATCTCATCGTTGTCGATATGGAATACAGTGACGGAGTTTTCCACTGCCGTCTCCGTTGCCACACGCTGAATCGATTGGATGACGATTTTCTTAGCCTCTCTTGATGCCGTGAGTTTAGCATCGTCCATGATGTCGTTGATATAGCTTGCGGCAGCTGATTTTGCCTCATCCTTGAGAGACTCCACGAGTTTCTCCTTAGCCTCCTCCACAGACAGACCGGAGATTCTTTCAAGCTCCTCCTGAGCCTCGCGGCATAGCTGCTCGGCTTTCTGGCTACGTTGCTCCAATGCCTGCTCGCGTGCGTCGAGTGTTGCCTTCACGGAATCGAGTTCCCTCTTTCTGCGAGCTATCTCTCCCTGTTGCTGGTTGAGCTGCTGCTCACGCTGGCGAGCTCTTGATTCAGAAGCCTGGGCTTTCTGAATTTTCTGGGTGGCTGTACGGTCGGCTTCAGAGAGAATTTTCATCTCCTCCTCCTTAGCCTGAAGGATTTTCTTCTCCTTGATTACGTCTGCCTCGCGTTTCGCATCCTCAAGGATGATGTTGGCAGCTGATTTGGCGTTCTGTTTCGATATGAAGTAAGCCACGACATATCCTGCTAATGCAGCCAGTATGCCGCCTATGATCCATATTGCTGTGTTCATTGCTGTTTAAATATAAATAGGGTATTAAAAGATTATCGGCTATTGTGACATTGACATGCAGAATGCGGTGCCTTCCGTCATGGGAGTGCACAGTCGAGGCAACATAAGGGATGCCATTTTGGAAAATGAACGAATGAAAACGTGGAATAGAGAATGCTTTATATCCCGGAGGAATAGTCAAGAGCCAAAAGGTCGGAAAGCCTGTGGTTGCATGTCTGGGCAATATCGGCTGCATCGGCATGCATTATCAGCAGTTTCCTATAGAAATAAGCGAACTGGTATGCCACCATAGCCATAACCTCCTTGTCGGAACGGGAGGGCCATTTTCTCCGCCATTCATCGAATAGCTGGGTCGCTGCCTTCTCCGCATCACGGACAATATCCTGGCTGTTGAAAGCGACGGTGAGCCTTATATGCTCTCCGCCTATATTGATTGTCATTTTTACGTTGTCAGAGTCGTTCATCGTCATTCCTCCTTTAGCATGGAGATGCATTTATCGACGGTGCGTATTAATCGGGCAATTCGACGGCGTGTGCTTATCAGAGAATCGGGTGAATCTGCAAGTCGGTGAGACATTGTAAGAAATGTGGCGTCGGTCTGCGATTTATGAAGCCGTGCGCGTGTCTCTTCCAATTCCTGCCGCAGGTTGTCGTTCTCTTCTTCAAGCTTGGCTATCTTGTCTTGAAGTTTTTGATGAACAGCCGTGATCTCAATGATTTTATCATCAAGCTCACGGAGGATCGTGATAAGAGGTTGCGCCATCTCTGCCTAATTTTTTACAAAAGTAATAAATGTGTGCGAATTTTCCAAATATGATGGAATCTTAATCTCAAACTTGGTCTCAAATTCTCTTCAGCCATCATTGTCTTATCCCGACAGACTGTCGATACTGCCTGAAAAAATCGTGGGTATGACAGAGGTGTGAGACCGACATGAAGTGACTGCGGCGTATCAGTACCATTGTATGCCGTTGGTGCTTGACGACCGCTTGTCGTATTTGAGATCCTTAAGCAATGACGACTTCACTGAGATGTGGAAGTTGTATGATTTGTATGGTCCGAACGGCACGAAGGATGCCGACATCGTGAAGCAGTGAAGGTCGCGCGATATGGAACAGTTCATGTAGGCTATCTTTTTCAGGTCGAAGTTGTAGGAAGCCGAGAATGAGAAGTTCCAGTTAGGGGTAGGGCGTATGTTGCCGGAGAAGGAGAGGTTTTGGGTCCATTTCCCTTTATAGTCGAGTTTGTTGTAGTCAAACGCGCCGTAGCCGTAGTTGACGGAATAGTTGAACGTGAGACTCCACGGGCATTCCCATTTCGTATAGCCGTCGGCATCGGCAGTGGCTGCCTGCTGCTTGGCATCGCGGCGTCGTCGGTCTCTCGGGTCGTCGCCCAAGTTGTCAATAGCATCGTTCCCGTCTGTGCCGTCAAATGGTGTGTCGCCGTCCTGCTCCCCGTTGTTATTATTGTTATTGTCGCCGTTATCCTTATCCTTCTTTTTCTTGAAGGTCTGGTTGTTGAAGGTGTAGGAGAAGGATGTGCCTGTGGAGGCGAGTTTCACCCATCCTTTGCCGGCCTTCCAGCGTGGCACGTTCACCCTCACCGGCGTGCCGGAGGAGGAGAGTTGGTAGGTGTAGGGATCCCAAGTGGCGGAGAGGTTGAGGTTGAAGTTCTTCACCAGGCGCAGGAGGATAGAGGTGTTGACATTACTCCAGTTCATCGAGTCGGCTGCAAAGTTATAGCTCTGGCTGATTGTGAAGTTCTCTATGAGCGACACTTTCTTCATTCCGGTGGAATCCTTGTCGCTCTTCACTTTCATCTCGAGGTTGTTGGCGAGACTCAGCGACACAACTCCTGATTTACCCTGAGAGGGTGCACCGAACACACCATGAGAGAAATAGTTGTATTTCTTATGCTGTGGTCTTCCTTGACTGTCTACATAGTCGTATGCCCCCCATACTCCCCACATGGGATCGGAGAAGTCGGGTGCACCGTAAATAGAGACTGTCGGCGTTATGACGTGGCGTATCATCTGCACCTTGTCGCCGAGGAACTTCATCGGTTTCCAGAATCCGTATATCTTTGTGTCGAAGGATAGCGATGCGTTAAAGTCGAAGAGATTGTAGAATCCGTAGGTAGTGTCGGCAATCTCTCTTGATGCCTGTGTGTCCCACTGACGACGTATCTTGGATGTGTACATACGGTCGTTCATGGCGATTGAGGGGGATATGTTGATATATTTAAAGATGGAGAAGGTGGCGGAGATTGGCAGATAATGTTTCATGCCGTTTCTCCAGTCCTTTATAAGGCTTTTCTTGAAAAAGACGTCTTGCTGCGCAGTCAGGGAGTTTTGGAACTGACCGGAATAAGAGAGACGTATTTTCTCATACCAGCGTTCGCCACCTACCGACTTCTTCCTTTTGAAGGGAGCTACCTGAGATAGCGTCACGTTGAGGTTCGGGAATGACACGGCAAGCGTGGAGTCCTGTGTACGTTGGGAGATGTTGGCGGTAGTCGACAGACTCCATTTCGTGCCGGGGAACCGGTAGGTCATGTTGACGGTCGAAGATTTTGTATTCTCTGTAAAAGAGGAGTTGTAGTAGGAGTTGAGGTCATTGCGTGAGTAGCCGGATGTCGCGAAGTTGACCGAGGCGGAGAAATTCATGTTGGGATTAGCCTTGGTGTCTTGCGAATGGCTCCACACTACCTGGAAATTGGTCTGTTTTGAGTAGTCGGGACTCCCTTTGTCGCCATATATTGTAGTGAGGTAAGAGAAATCGAAATTACCTCTGAACCGATAGCGTTTCGTGTAGGAGGTATGTCCGGACACTCCCCAAGAGCCCTTTGTGTAGATCTCTCCCCGGAGGGCAAGGTCAACGTAATCGGATATGGCGAAATAATATCCGCCGTCGCGCAGATAGAATCCGCGGTTGTAGTCCTCGCCGAAAGTCGGGAATATTATGCCGCTGGAATAGTCTTTTGTGAAGGGGAAGTAGCCGAATGGGAGAGCAATTGGGAGAGGTACGTCGGAGAGCACCATGTAGACCGGACCGGTCACGATGTTCTTGTTTGGGATCATCTTCCCCCTTGTGACGTTGAAATAGAAGTGGGGATGATCATGGTCGTCGCAGGTGGTGTATTTTCCATCTTTGATGAAGAAAGAGCCGTCTTCCATTTTCTTGGATGCTCCGCCGGTGAGGTATCCTTCCCCTTGTTCGGAGATTACGTCGGTGATGAATCCTCGTTCTGTCTTGAAGTTGTAGGTCATCTCCTTTGACTCGTATTGGTCTTTCCCGTCCTGGAATATCGGCGAACCGGCAAGATTACCGGTTGAGTCAACAACTCCGGTGGCATATACGGTGGATTTATCAAGCTCCATACGTATCTCCTGAGAGTTTAGCTTGAACTGACCGTATTCCACGTTGCCGTCGCCATAAAGATAAGCATTATTCTGCCCGATCATCACGAGAGAATCCTTCGCATCGAATGTCACGGAGTATTCCAGATCAGCCTTTTCTCGGTTTATTCTCGAGAGGGAGGTGCGTGATGTGTCGTTGGGAAGAGCGTTGGCACGACGGGCGCGGTAGCTTGAGTCGTTGTGTGCGGCGGAGTCATTGTATGCGGTTGAATCGTTTGATACGGTGTCAACAGGCACGAAAAGATTTGCCGACCCAATTAAGTCGGCGTCAGACAGCTTTTTCTCCGCCTTTTTCTGGGGCGGAGTCGAAGATTGCTGCGCTATTGCGAACCCTATACAGGTTAAAGCTATGATATATAAATAGATACGTCTCAATGAAGAGAAGGTGTTATCGTTGCGGCTACAAAGTTAGCAATAAAATACAAAATATATATTTAAAAATGCTAAAAAGGGGGATAGCCAAATGTAAAAAGTGACTTTATCCGGAGATATTTGATCCGGATATGGTGGCGAGGGGGAGGTGATGGTCGGGGGGATAGGGAAGCGAGTTGTCATCCGAATAATTCATGAAGCTGCATGAATCGGGCGAGAGAGTCCTCTCCATGTGCACTCATCTGGGATATGATTTTGTCGAGCGTCTTCTCCTCTGTAAGGTCGCCTGACTTTGAGAAGAATTTGTCGGCATAGCAAATGAGCTTCTCTTCGGTGGTTATGGGTAGCATTTCGCGATGAGGTAGCGGAAGCCCCTGACGTATTATATCCTCTACTGTCAGCCCTGAACCGGTGTGGCGTTCGCATACGAGAGCATGGCGGTGGAGTCCGAGATTATCAAGCATCTCACGTCCGGCTACGCCATGGCATATATATGGCAACTCCCCGAGGCAATGGATGGATGGGGCGTTGCAGCGCACCACTCCTATGTCGTGGAGCATGGCCGCCTCTCTTACGAATGTGCGGTCAACGTCAATGCCTCTTTTGTCGGCACATAAAAGTGCTTTCCTCGCCACGCACTCCGAATGGAGAATCACAGTGGCGAGGAGAGCTTTATTATTGTTATAGAAAAGAGAGAATATTTTTTCTATATCCATATCGGAATCATTCGATCACTTCACACCATCCGTGGGTATCGGGTTCCTCTCCATATTGGATGGCACGAATCTTATTATATAGGGCAGTTGTCACGGGTCCGGCTTCTCCTGTGGCGGAAATAATGTATTTATCGCCGGTGTCGAGGTCGTCTATTTCAGAGACGGGTGAGCATACGGCAGCTGTGCCGCAGGCGGCAATCTCCTCAAATGAAGCGAGTTCCTCAAGAGGCACGTGGCGTTCCTCTACTGTCATTCCCATATCTTTGGCAAGCTGACGCAGACTCTTATTGGTGATTGACGGGAGTATTGACTCGCTTGCGGGAGTGACATAGCTGTTGCCCTTTATACCGAAGAAGTTGGCAGCACCACATTCGTCGATATATTTCTTCTCCTTTGGGTCGAGATATAGCATTACGGAATATCCGAGTTCGTGCGCCTTTTCGCCTGCCACGAGCGAAGCACCATAGTTGCCACCTGCCTTTATCGAACCGGTGCCTTTTGGAGCCACGCGGTCATATTCCCTGCTGATGCATACTTTCGTGGGTTTGAATCCCTCCTTGAAGTATGGACCTACTGGAGTGACGAGCATTATTACGAGGTATTCGCTTGCGGGGCTTACTCCGACGCGGGGAGAGATTCCTATCTCAAGCGGGCGTATGTAGAGCGATGCTCCTGTGCCGTAGGGGGGTATGAAACGTTCGTTGAGTTTCACCACTTTCCTTACCATCTCGCAGAAAATCTCCTCGGGCATAGGTTGCATCTTGAGTCCTTCCGCCGAGCGGATGAATCGACGGGCGTTCTCTTCCATTCTGAACACGCGCACTTTCCCATCCTTGCCTCTGAAGGCTTTTAGCCCTTCGAATGCCTCTTGTCCGTAGTGGAGGCATGATGCGGCTATGTGTAGGGGGATGTATTCGGAATCGGATACTTCTATCTCGCCCCATTTGCCGTCTTTATAGGTGCATCTCACGTTGAAATCTGTTTTCAGGTAGCTGAACGATAAGTTGCTCCAATCGATTTCCGGCTGTTTCATAATTATATAAATTAAAATGTAAGAAAATAAAAAGCGATAATCAAATAGCGACCTTACACGTCAGTGTGCCCGCCTTCACTATATACACACCGTGAGAATCAAGCGAAAGTCGGGATGTGCCGGGCTGTAGGGTCGCGTCGGATACGAGGCGTCCGAGAATCGAGAATATTTTAATTCTGACTTGCTGGGATGTTGACACTACGATGAGCAGGGGGGCGGTACGTATCTCAATCTCCGGCTCTTTCACCACCATCCGTGTATCCTGCACGTCAGATTTCACAGACTCCCATCCGCTTTCCGGTACGCCCGTGGTGGAAGCGGAGCTGAGCAAGGCTATAAGCGATAATGCAGATGTCAGGAGAATGTGTTTCATCGTTCGGACATTTTGGCTCTCCGGAATTTTGTGGAGTATGCCTGTTTGGAACGTAAAATTACAAAAAAAAATGGGAAACGAAAAGTTTCCCATTTTTTTTATGATATTTTGCCGTTATATGACGGATAATGATGCATTCTGCGAGGCAATATTATTTGCGCTCCTCTTTCTGCATCTGCTCTTTGAGAGCCTGGAGAGCACCGAGGTCGCCGAGAGTTGTCTTCTCTATAGCGGGAGCCACTGTAGCTTCCTCCTCACGACGGGGCTTCTTAGCTGCGGGACGCTGCTGGCGAGTCTCTGCCTTGTTGGCGTCTTCAGCTATGCGGCTGTGTGAAAGGATGATGCGTTTGCTGTCTTTGTTGAACTCGATCACCTTGAAGTTGAGCTTCTCGTCAAGTTTAGCCTGAGAGCCGTCTTCTTTCACGAGGTGCTTGGGAGTAGCGAAGCCTTCAACGCCATATTCAAGAGCGATGACTGCGCCTTTGTCCATCACTTCAGTGATCACGCCCTCATGAATAGAGCCGACAGTGAAGATTGTCTCAAATACGTCCCAGGGATTCTCCTCGAGCTGCTTGTGGCCGAGAGACAGACGACGGTTGTCCTTATCGATCTCAAGAACCTGAACCTCGATCTCATTGCCCACCTGAGTGAACTCAGAAGGATGTTTGATTTTCTTAGTCCAAGAGAGGTCGGAGATGTGGATGAGTCCGTCAACGCCCTCTTCGATCTCAACGAATACGCCGAAGTTGGTGAAGTTGCGTACTTTTGCAGTGTGGCGAGAACCGATTGCATATTTCTCCTCGATGTTCTCCCAAGGATCTTTCTTGAGCTGCTTGATGCCGAGGCTCATCTTGCGGTCGTCGCGGTCGAGAGTCAATACGACAGCCTCAACTTCGTCGCCTACTTTCAGGAAGTCCTGTGCGCTGCGGAGGTGCTGGCTCCAAGACATCTCTGACACGTGGATAAGACCCTCAACGCCGGGCTGTACCTCAACGAATGCACCGTAGTCAGCCATAACGACTACACGGCCCTTGATGTGGTCGCCCACTTTGACAGTCTGGTCAAGAGCATCCCAGGGATGGGGAAGAAGCTGCTTAACACCAAGAGCGATGCGTTTCTTCTCATTGTCGAAGTCGAGGATAACGACTTTGATATCCTGGTCGAGCTCAACAACTTCGCGGGGATCAGATACACGGCCCCAAGAGAGGTCGGTGATGTGTACGAGACCGTCAACACCGCCGAGGTCAACGAATACGCCGTAAGGAGTGATGTTCTTGACCTTGCCTTCAAGCACCTGGCCTTTTTCAAGCTTGGAGATGATTTCGCGTTTCTGAGCCTCGAGTTCAGCTTCGATGAGAGCCTTGTGAGACACAACGACGTTCTTATATTCCTGGTTGATTTTGACAACCTTGAATTCCATAGTCTTGTCGACGAACACATCGTAGTCGCGGATAGGACGAACGTCGATCTGAGAGCCGGGGAGGAATGCCTCGATGCCGAACACGTCGACGATCATGCCGCCTTTGGTGCGTGATTTAACGTAGCCTTTGATGATCTCGTCGTTTTCGAGAGCCTGGTTGACGCGATCCCAGCTGCGGGTCTGGCATGCTTTCTTGTGGGAAAGACGGAGCTGGCCGTTCTTGTCTTCAAGAGTCTCGATGAATACCTCCACTTCGTCGCCTACCTTAAGGTCGGGATTGTAGCGGAATTCTGAAACGGGGATGATGGCGTCTGATTTCATGCCGATGTCGACACGAACCTCACGTTTGGAAATGGATTTAACCACGCCGGTCACCACTTCATTGTCTTTAGCTGTCTTAAGAGATTCGTCGTAGGTGTTTACAAGCTCCTCGCGGCTCTTCGAACCAGCTGTCTCGCCGTTTTCATAGGCTGCCCAATCGAAGTCTTCAATCGGGCTTTGAACTTTAGTTTCAGTCATTAAAAGTTAATAAATTGGGTTGTTAATTCTCTACCTTGCCGCTACTGCGGGCGTGCAAGCGGTGCAAAGGTAGGTATTTTTTTGATAATGTGCAAATAAAAAGGAGTTTGCAGCGCAAAAAATGTGTGCAGACTCCTTTTTTTATGTGTCGAGGTGTATGTTTCCCCGTTTTTTTATGAAATCCACCGGATTCTGACCGTATGTAGCCGATATCCGGCAGGCTTTGTGTGCGGTTGTCAGAGATCCAGCATTTTTGTCTCGCGTGAGAGATTGTCGAGATATTCCTGGCGGTCGTCGATGACCATCTCGTCAAATTGCTGTGCACCCATCGTGATGAAATCGCTGCGTCGTCGCCATTCGGCACCGAAACGCCGGGCTATCCATTTCCGCTCCAATTCGGCATAATTCGCGAAGGCGTCGTCGAATATCTTCTCCACTTCATCGAGCGAGGTTGCCTCAAGTGCCTTGTCGAGATACGGACGAGGCATGATCTGTCCGCCCACATCGAGCCAATCCTCGGCTTCTTCACCATCGGAATCCGGGAATACGGAGTCGGGTAGTGTCTTCGAGAGATATTTATATATGGCGGCAGTGTAGAGGGTCTTGGCACGCTCAAGGGCGGCACGCGTGAATTTCATGCCCTTATGGCGGATGTAGAGATCGTCGTCTGCCGGACGCGACAGCAGCGTGGTGATGGTGTCGATTGCCTTAAGCATGCTGTCGACCGTAAACGGATTGAGCACGTCAAACGTGATACGGTCATACATCGGCATACGGTGCTTCAGTCTGCGGTCGCGTGTGGGCCATTTCTGTTCGTCGCGGAGAAGTCCGCAAGAACGGAGCATCGCGCCGGGCACAACAACCGTCGCACCGCGTTCGTCGCCAAAGAGATATGAGAATGGGAAATCGGATGAATCGGGATGAGTCTTATGTGCTCCCATTATCATAGAGAAGGCTCCAATCTTTGCCCCAAACATGATGTAGGCGCCTGAAGCAGTCTTGACGCCTCTTTCCAATACGCCCCAATGCACCGGACCGAGTTTATACATGTGGTTGCTCTGATTGGTTGACGAGCCGGCATTCATGAATGCTGTCTGACATCCTATCATGAGGGTGCCCTTGTGCATGCTTACACTGTATGGACCGGCAAGAAGAGCACATGCCTCGCCATTTTCAAACGAGCAGTTGGTGAAGAAAAGTGAGTCGTGGGCGGAGAAACCCTTCTCAACGTGAGCGCCTTGTCCGATATAGCAGTTGCGGAGAATGGCACCGCAGTCAGCCATGCCATCTTCTATTATGAAATTCTCGGCATCCACGCCATATCCGACGTAGGCGAGAGGGCGACCCGACAGGACATTGTTGATTATCGCGCCGTTCACCAATGAGCGCGCACCTTCCACCTTTACTCCTGCCCCGACGCTTACGTTGACGAGGCGTCCGCAGTCACGTACCACTGCATTCTCTCCAATCTCAGTCCTTACAGACCTGGTGTCGAGGAAATCATGCAGGGTGGGGTGGATGTTGTTTTCAAACCATTTGGGAATACGTGCCATAAGGGTGGCTGCCTGTGATGAAAGTCCGGGGTATATCACCACAGGACGCGAGCCCGTCTCATCGAGGGCACATACGGCGGTGCCCACACCGCAGGCGGCTTCCTTGTCGAATTCGATTAGGTATACGTTGTCGATGACAGCGTTTGCCCCGACATGGCAGTTGGATATTCGCCCGGATATGTTTTGCAGTGTTGCTCCCTCTCCGACGCTTACGTCCGGACCGAAATGCACGTTGCGGATTTTGGAAAGGTCGGCATTCTTGGCGAATGTCACGCTCTCCCAGGCATCGGCACGGCATCCCTGGCGTTCCAGCCGGATGATCTCATCCTTGTCAAGACGTCTCATATTGAGGTCGCTATTGGTCGGGCTATTCTTCTCCGTCATAATCTTCGTCATATTTTTGGAAGAGGAAATCATTGTAGGGGAAACGCTCGGTGTGTATCTCCTTGGCTTTCTGGTAGAGCAGATTCTTCAGAGCATCGATGTTGGTGCGTTCCTTCGCAGAGATGAATACGCAATTGTTTGCCATACGCGCCATCCACGTGTTGCGGAAATCCTCGAGTGAGATATTCTCGCGTGTGGATGGTGTGAGATCGTCAGGATCTTTCGGGGTGTAGGTGAAGGCATCAATCTTATTGAATACCATTATCACGGGTTTGGTCTCCGCGCCGCATACTTCCTGCAAAGTCTTGCTGACCACTTCGATCTGCTCCTCGAATGCCGGATGGGATATGTCGACCACGTGCACAAGGATATCTGCCTCCCTCACTTCATCGAGTGTAGACTTGAATGAGTCAACAAGATGCGTCGGCAATTTGCGGATGAATCCTACGGTATCGGAGAGTAGGAAGGGGAGGTTGTCGATTATCACTTTCCTGACTGTGGTGTCAAGGGTGGCAAACAGCTTGTTCTCGGCAAAGACCTCACTCTTGCTGAGAAGGTTCATCAGTGTGGATTTCCCCACGTTGGTGTAGCCGACGAGTGCGATACGGGTAAGTTTTCCACGGTTCTTGCGCTGTATGCTTTTCTGCCTGTCGATATGTTGCAGCTCATTCTTGAGCCGGGAAATCTTGTCGAGGATTATGCGTCGGTCGGTCTCGATCTGCGTCTCACCGGGACCTCTCATTCCGATACCGCCACGCTGGCGTTCAAGGTGGGTCCACATCCTGGTGAGTCGGGGAAGCAGATATTGATATTGAGCCAGCTCCACCTGTGTGCGTGCTGTGGCAGTCTGTGCACGTTTTGCGAAAATGTCGAGAATAAGACTCGTTCGGTCGAGAATCTTAACTTTTAGCTCGCGTTCGATGTTTGCAACCTGTTTTGGCGACAGGTCATCGTCAAATATGACGAGTCCGATATCGTTGTCCTCGATATATAGCCTTATCTCTTCAAGTTTACCTTTGCCCACGTATGTGCGCGGATTCGGATAGTCAAGTTTCTGGGTGAATCTCTTTTCCGGAATCGCGCCTGCGGTGCGGGCAAGAAAATCCAGCTCGTCGAGATATTCTGTCACTTTCGCTTCGTTCTGCTTCAGAGTGACGAGCCCGACGAGTACGGTACGTTCGTTAGCTTCTTTATTTATTATATTGTCTTCAATCATGGGAGATAATTAAAAATTCGTTGTAATCAGGTGGCAAAGATAATCAGAACTTCGTCAATCTACAAACGAAGTAACAATTTAGCACATTATAGAGTTGCGGTAATCTCTAAAAAACTCAGATTTCATCTCATGAAAAGTACGGACGCTGTGGCGGTTTAGCTGAGGCTCTATTCCATAAAAAAGCCGGATCGGTTAGATCCGGCTCCTTTCTCCATTTGAAGTTGAGTCAACTCCGCATAATGGAAAATTTATTTCTTCACTTTATTATAGCGGGCGTTAAGACCTTCCACCACCTCATCGGTGATGTCGAGAGCCGGATTAATATAAAGCGTGGCATTCTTGAAGAGAATTGCGTCATAGCCTTTCTTCTTGTTGTATTCCTGGATGAAGGCCTGGATGGAGTCGTTGACAGTCTTCTGGGCATTCATTGCGGCATTCTCGAAGTTTCTCTGTAGTGTGGCTACAGATTTCTGGGCAGTAGACTGCATGTTGTTGATCTTAGCCTCGTCAGCCTTGTAAGATTCCTCAGAGAGATACCCGTTGTTTTGCATCTTTTTCTGCATGGATGTGGCAAACGACTGGATTGAGTTTTCATGTCGCTTCACTTCGCTTTCCATATTGGTCTGCATCCTAAGCATCTCTTCATTATAATCCTTTGCAAGATTATATTTGCTGAGAACAGAGTCGATGTCGACGTAGCGATAGTTCGGAAGTTCTGTGCCTGATTTTGATGTCGGGGCAGCTGTGGTAGCTGCCGGAGTGTCTTTCTTACTGTCGGAGCCGCAGGATGTTGCGCCTAAGCCGAATAAGAGGGCACATGAAAGAGCCGATGCTGTGAAAAGAAGTTTCTTCATTATATATGTAAAATGTTATTGTTGTTCATGTTGTCGTGCCTTTGTGGACGCTGTTGTCTTGCGGACAGGCGTGGCGTGATGGCTGCATGCATGTCCGGTCAGAAACTTGTGGCTGTGGGAGAATATCACCCTTACAGAGAGCAAAAATAACGCAATTCCACAAAAGAAAAGCACCAGTAACGTTAATTTCACTTTTTTAAAGTAGTTTTAACAAATTTTTTCGCTATCTGCTGATGGCAGACAGACTGAGCGCAAAATTACGAAAAAAAATCAATATCATGAAAAAATAAGAGTGCTTTATATATCATTTGATTTCCTTTACATTCGTTTGCGTTGTATGTGAAGATGTAACGCCTCTTGGTGACGCGTTTTTTTATAAAAAAAGTTATGGTTCTTTGTAAGCCGGATTTTTTTATGTACTTTTGGGAAATTAATGAGAAATTAATGAAGTGTTGACCGCTTCAATAATAAGGATAGATTAAATCAACCATAAAAAACAGAACTGATATGGAAGTAAGAGATCTGAAGCCCGCCCTGATATGGCAGTGCTTTGATGAAATCACCAAAGTGCCCCGTCCCTCTTGTCATGAGGAGCAGATAAGAGAGTATCTGCTTGAGTTTGCAAGAAGACATGGCATAGAGTCGAAAACGGATGCTGTAGGCAACGTGGTGCTGAAGAAGAAGGCGACTGCTGGCCATGAGAATGCTCCGGTGGTGGTGCTTCAGTCCCACATGGATATGGTGGCAGAGAAGAATGGCGACGTGGAGCATGATTTCCTCAAGGATCCGATCCACACTTATGTGGATGGAGAATGGGTGAAGGCGAAGGGCACGACGCTTGGTGCTGACAACGGTATAGGAATGGCTGCCGCATTGGCTGTAATGGCAGACAACTCCCTTGAGCATGGCCCGGTAGAGGCTCTTTTCACAGTTAATGAGGAGATAGGCCTTGAGGGTGCGCAGAATCTCGGCGAAGGTATGATTGAGGGTAAGATACTCGTGAATCTCGACTCTGAGGATGACGGCGAAATCTTTGTGGGGTGTGCCGGAGGTATCGACACTACGGCGGTGTTTACGTATAACCGCAGTTTCGCTCCGGAGAATTTCTCATATTTTAAGGTTAAGGTGAATGGACTGCTCGGCGGACACAGCGGCGGCGACATTCATCTCGGGCGTGCAAATGCCAATAAGCTCGTGGCGCGTTTCATCTGGAACTGCTCACAGAAATGGGATATCGAGGTGTCGTCGATCAGCGGCGGCAATCTCCGCAACGCGATACCGCGTGAGGCTGAGGCAGTCTTCGGAATATGCAGCGACCACAGCGAGGACGTGAAGAAATATATGGATGCGTATGCTGAAGCTATCCGCAATGAATATAAAGGAGTGGAGCCATCAATGAATCTTTGCATAGAGCCGGTTGAACGTCCGGAATATTGCATCGATTCGAATACGTCGCTTGCTTTGGTGAAAGCATTGTATTCAGCTCCTCACGGAGTGTATTCCATGAGCCGCGACCTGGAAAATCTCGTGGAGACTTCCACTAATCTTGCCGCAGTCAAGATGGAGGGCGACAATAAGATTAAGATCACCACTTCGCAGCGTTCTTCTGTGGAGTCACGCAAAAATGATATGGCGGGTCAGGTGGAGGCACATTTCCAGCTTGCCGGTGCAGAGGTGACTCATTCCGACGGCTATCCGGGATGGGCTCCTGACATGAACTCTCCGATAATGCATATATCCGCAGAGGCATACGAGGAGCTGTTTGGACAGAAACCTGCGATAAAGGCAATACATGCCGGACTTGAATGTGGCCTTTTCCTGTCGAAGAATCCTGATCTCGACATGGTGAGCATAGGCCCCACTATGACAGGAGTGCATTCTCCCGACGAGAAATTGCTTATCCCTACCGTTGAGAAATTCTGGAAGCATCTGGTGCTGATGCTGGAAAAGGTGGCTCGGTCATGAGTCGTACCCTGATTGCAAATATTCTTACAGTGGCAATGGCTCTCCTATGCGGGGAGTCCGTTGCCACTGTCCCGCAGAATAAGGATACTGATGTGGCCAGGGAGATCACTGTGCTTGACCAGGTGATCTCTTCAAGGAAGACATTGTCGTTTGATTCGATATTCTCATCCATCGCCTCAGTTCCACCTGAGGATGTGGAATCGCGCTACAGCAGCCTGACGGAAGAGGACTTCGCTTATGTGGCTGACAAACTTGATGTAGAGGTGGCTGCAATAAAGGCAGTCGTGTTGATTGAGGCAGGGACGCAGATGAAGGGATTCTGGTCGCCGGGTGTGCCCGTGGCTAATTTCGACCGAAAGATGTATGCCCGTTTCAGAAAGAAAGGGGGAGAGAAAAGGAAGCTTAAGGATGGTGTCGTACCGGAAGGTCTGTCGGGATATGCACTCAGGGAATGGACGCAGTTGGTGAATGCACGCAAGACTGACGCCGATGCAGCCGACAAAGGCACTTTCTGGGGCATGTTTCAGATTGGTGGCTTCAACTATGGCAAATGTGGCTGTAGGTCGGTAGAGGAGTTTGTGGAGAGAATGTCGTATTCAGAACTGGAGCAGCTTGAGCTTTTCGCGGTGTTCATCACCAACAGCGGCATGCTTGATGATCTCCGCAATAAGAATTGGGCGGCTTTCTCAAGGAAATATAATGGTCCGAGTTATCGCAGAAGAGGCTATCATACGAAGATGGCTGCTGCCTACAAGAAGTATAAATCGGATAAAGATAAATGATTAATTGTAAATTTTAATAATTGGAAGTCTTAATGGCTTCAAGACCTTTCTAATAATATGAAAATAACAGATCTGGAACCGAAACTCGTGTGGCAATGTTTCGATGAGATAACCCGTGTGCCACGTCCTACTCATCATCTCGACAAAATGAAGGAATTCCTTGTTGATTGGGCTGACAGGCATAATATCGCCGTGAAAGTCGACGCGGTTGGCAACGTGATGATGAGCAAACCGGCAACTCCGGGTCATGAGAATGCCCCGACAGTGATTTTGCAGGGTCATCAGGATATGGTGGCTGAGAAAAGGGGCGACAAGGTGCATGATTTCCTCACGGATCCCATCACTACTATTGTTGACGGCGACTGGGTAAAGGCGGATGGCACAACGCTTGGAGCTGACAACGGTCTCGGATGTGCTTCCGCCATGGCGGTGCTGCTGGATGATTCGCTCGTACACGGACCGATAGAGTGTCTTTACACTGTGGATGAGGAGCAGGGTCTGATTGGTGCCAACGGCTTGCAGCCGGGATTTGTGACCGGAAGTATACTGCTGAATCTTGATTCGGAAGAGCATGGCTCTCTCGTGGTGGGATGCGCCGGCGGCAAAGTGACCACATGTCGGAAGCCGCTTTGTGTAAAGGATGCGCCTGCCGGCAGGGTATATTATAAGGTGCATCTCAACCACATGAAGGGTGGACATTCCGGTATGGAGATAAATCTCGGACGCGGCAATGCCAATCAGCAGCTTTGCCGTTTCCTTTGGGAGATGTGGCGCAAATATGACCTCCGGCTCGCGGCTATCGACGGAGGTGGACTTGCGAATGCCATTCCACGAGAGGCTTGGGCTGTGGTGGGTATTGAGCCTGACCGCAGTGCAGAGTTTGAGAAGGATGTGGAGATATTCTCCGATATGATTCATGCGGAGTTCCGTCTTGCAGAAGGCGATGATTTCACTTTTGGTGCCGCCGTCGTGGCTGCTCCTGCGGAGGTGATTGATCCGGAGGATGCCCTCCGTCTCGTGTCGGCTGTATTCTCCTGTCCGAATGGCGTGCAGGGTATGTCGAATGCTGTGGAAGGTCTTGTGGAGACATCATGCAATCTTGCGTCGATAAAGATAAAGGATGGCGAGATAGTAGTCACGGTGCATCAGCGTTCCTCAGTGGATTCCCGCCGCGATGAGATAGCCGACAGGGTGCGTTCGCTCTTTGAGATGATAGGGTATGAGGTGGCTTTTGATGATGCCTACGTCGGTTGGGCTCCCAATCTTGATTCCCGCGTGCTTTCAGTGGCGGAGGAGAGTTTCCAATCCCTCTTCGGTCGCAAGCCGAAAGTGGAGGCTCTTCATGCCGGGCTTGAATGTGGTCTTTTCCTCGAGAAGATGCCTGGACTTGACATGATCTCTTTCGGTCCTACTTTGAAAGATATACATTCCCCCGGCGAGAAGGCGAATATCCCGTCGGTTCAGGAGTTCTGGAAATTCCTTTGCGATATATTGCGTAGGCTTGCCTGATAACGTAAGTAGGGTGTAGCTTCACATAAAACGCGGTGTGACCGATGTCATGCCGCGTTTCTTTATCCATTTTTTTTGAACAAATAGGGGAGAGGGTAAGTTATATAAGTGCCGCCACAGGGTCTGCCGGCTACCATTGAGGTTGTCTGAACTTCATTAAATAATAATCATGTAAAAAGATAAAATATGTTGGGATATCTGTCGATAGGAGTTTTTATAGATGGCGGTTATTACGCCAAGATTAACCGTGCGTTGAAAGCAGAGGAGAGTTCTATAATAAGGGTGAGGTCGTTGTTCGACTTTATATGCACACGCCTTGCTTACGAGGAGGGTGTAGATCCTGCCAACTGCCAGATTACGGAGGCTCACTATTTCAGGGGACGCTTCCGGGTGAAAGAGGCGTATGACAAGCATCTCCTTTATAATGAAAGGAAATTTGAGGATACGCTCATAGAGAACGACGTGATATTCCACTATAAGCATCTGCGGGAGATGGAGAAGGATGGTGTGGTGCAAGTGGTGGAGAAGGGCATTGACGTATGGTTTGCTCTTGAGGCTTATGAGCTGGCAACGTTCCGGAAGTTTGATTATGTGGTGCTCATCACCGGAGATGCCGATCATGAGATGCTCGTCAGGAAACTGAAGGCCCTTAAGATAAAGACTGTATTGCTCACGTGGAATCTCGCTCACGTGGAAGCTACGTCGCCGCTGTTGCGAGAGGAGGCTGGGCATCATTGGGAACTTTCGCAGATCGTGAATGATAATGCAGCCTTGAAGAAATCACTTCTGTATAAGCTGCGCGACTCGGCATTGAATCCGCTCGGTGATGAATTTTGATATTTTTTTGCATGGTGACGATATGTTTGACAACATAAAATCATGCCGATGGTGTGATGCGTAGATTTCTTTTGTTGATTATAATGGATGATATTGTGGCAAATTGATGAGCATTTTATAATGATTATTGTTATTCTGCCGCGAGAGGAGTTTGAGTGAAGAGGCATCGCGGAAAACGGGATTTTGAGAAACGGGATTTTAATATTAATTTTGTGTAGGTTGAACATCAGAAAGAGACAACCTGCACAATTTGACATTTTGAGACCGTTCCGAGAAAAGTCGTGGCAAAAGCGGTGCCTGTAGCCTTACAGGATAATTGCGAAAGCCTCTAATCTTAAATATAGAATACCATAGGAAACTTATATTAGTGTTCGAAAAGAAAATATTAAACCTAAATCTGATCTTTGATAAAACTCATTCAAATAGTTGAAGTGATTGAAGCCTTAAATCTAACCAGGACAAACATAGGAAAGTCGCAGCCGCTTGTCACGACTGCCGGAACGGGGGAATCTTAATTCCCATCACGGACTCAAGTCTGTTCCCATATCAAATATAAAAACATTAAATATAATAAAACATACGGCATTTCGTTTGGAAATTAGAGTAAGTGCCGTTCTGCTGCATCATGTCTTATTGGTCATGCTCAAATACTTCTGCGTGGCGTATACAGGGACGGTGATGACTGGCCTGCCTTATGATTCAAACGATAAAACATGATCTCGGTGGCGAAATACGATTTGCTGCCGGAATAACAACAATATATTTATGTGTGGAATAGTAGGATATATAGGAGATGGTAACGTCTACGACGTGTTGATAAAAGGCTTGCACCGTCTCGAATATCGCGGATATGACAGCGCCGGTATAGCGTTGGTCAATCCATCCGGCTCGCTCAACGTCTACAAGGCTATGGGCAAGGTGAGCAATCTCGAAAATTACTGTAAGGATAAGAACCTGGAGGCGAAGGCGGGTATCGCCCATACAAGATGGGCAACCCACGGCGAACCCAGCGACTGCAACGCGCATCCCCATTATAGCGAGGATGGCAATCTCGCCCTCGTGCATAACGGCACGATAGAGAATTATAAACTGCTTAAGGATGCGCTGACTCAGCACGGATGTAAATTCCATTCGGAGACTGATACGGAGGTGCTCGTGCAGCTGATAGAATATATAAAGATCAAGAATAATTGTAGTCTTCTTGATGCAGTGAGGGAGGCGTTGAAGCAGGTGGTTGGCGCTTATGCTATAGCTGTGGTAGAGAAGGATCATCCCAACCGTATAATCGCCGCTCGCAAGAGTTCTCCGCTGGTGATCGGAATAGGGGAGGATGAGATGTTCCTGGCTTCGGATGCCACCCCGTTTGTGGAGTACACTAAGGAGTGTGTCTACCTGAAGGATGAGGAAGTGGCGATAATAGAGCGCGGCGAACCTCTTAAACTTGTGACTCTTGAGAATAAGGAGGCGAAAATCGACGTCACTACGCTTGAACTCAGCATCTCCCAGCTTGAAAAGGGCGGATATCCTCACTTTATGCTGAAGGAGATATTCGAGCAGCCCTCGACTCTGAAGGATTGCATACGAGGAAGAGTAGCGGAGAAGGGACGGCGTATAATCATATCCGGAGTGATGGATAATGCCGAGAAGTTTCTTAATGCGAAGAGGGTGGTGATTGTGGCGTGCGGCACTTCATGGCATGCCGGACTGCTCGGGAAGTATCTGATTCAGGATATGTGTCGTATCCCGGTAGAGGTGGAATATGCCAGTGAGTTCCGATATTCCAACCCGGTGCTTGATGAGCGCGACATCGTGATTGCCATCTCGCAGAGTGGCGAGACTGCCGACACCCTGGCGGCAATAAATATAGCCAAGAGCATGGGTGCGTTTGTGTATGGCATAAGCAACGTGGTCGGCAGCTCTATACCAAGGGAGACCGACAGCGGTACGTATATCCACGTTGGTCCGGAGATCGGTGTGGCTTCCACAAAGGCGTTCACGGGGCAGGTGATGGTGCTCACTCTCCTTGCAGCCGCTATCGCACAGCTCAAAGGCACCAAGTCGCCGGAGGAGATCGAGGAGATAGGGAAGACTGTCAATAAGATCCCGTCGTATGTGGAGAAGGTGCTTAAGCTTAACGACAAGATAGAACGTCTCTCCTTAATATATACATACGCCCGCAACTTCCTCTATCTCGGACGAGGATACAGCTATCCTGTGGCTCTCGAAGGCGCGCTTAAGCTGAAGGAGATCTCCTACATCCACGCTGAAGGCTATCCTGCAGCGGAGATGAAGCATGGTCCCATCGCGCTTATTGATGCTGAGATGCCGAGCGTCATAATAGCTCCGAATGACCACCTGTATGAGAAGATTGTCAACAACGTGCAGCAGGTGAAGGCACGTGGCGGATCGATTATCGCGATTGTGACGGAGGGCGACACGGTGATACGCAACATAGCGGATCACGTGCTTGAGGTGCCGGAGGTGCCGGAATGTCTCAGCCCGATCATAACGAGCATACCCCTTCAGCTGCTCAGCTATTATATAGCCATCAACAAGGGTAAGGACGTCGATATGCCCCGAAATCTTGCTAAATCCGTGACAGTGGAATGACACTAAGTAACGTCCGGGTTGTGAAAATGTAGTTTTTTAGGGGTCGGGCGTATCTGAAAGATGAAAAATTCGAGAGAAATACAAGAAAAAATATTTCTCTCGAATTTCTTTGATAGATAATGCGTTGTGGACTAAAAATGCTTCTTATCGGCAATCTCTTTGAAATTTTGTTGAAAAAAAGTTGCGAAAAAATTTGGAGTGTCAGAAAAAAGCAGTAACTTTGCACTCGGATTTCGGAATGACACACAAACGAAATCTGAAATAAGCCTCTTTAGCTCAGTTGGCCAGAGCACGTGATTTGTAATCTCGGGGTCGTTGGTTCGAATCCGACAAGAGGCTCAAAAGAATAAGGGCGAATACCAGAGTGGTCAAATGGGGCAGACTGTAAATCTGCTGGCTTATGCCTTCGGTGGTTCGAATCCATCTTCGCCCACGCCAAATGGAGTTTCCAGAGGGAAATGCGGAAGTAGCTCAGTTGGTAGAGCATTAGCCTTCCAAGCTAAGGGTCGCGAGTTCGAACCTCGTCTTCCGCTCCAAACTTGCCCATGTAGCTCAGGGGTAGAGCACTTCCTTGGTAAGGAAGAGGTCGCGGGTTCAAATCCCGCCATTGGCTCTGAATCTCTCCGAATAATTTAATACCTCTCCTTGCAAAAGGGAATAAATCAACAATAAATACTAGCAAAACTTATGGCTAAAGAAAAATTTGAAAGATCTAAACCGCATGTAAACATCGGTACTATTGGTCACGTTGACCATGGTAAGACTACGCTTACTGCAGCCATCACAACTGTGCTTGGTAAAAGAGGTCTTTCTGAGCTCCGTTCATTCGATTCTATCGACAATGCTCCTGAGGAGAAAGAGCGTGGTATTACTATTAATACTTCTCACGTAGAGTATCAGACTGAAAAACGTCACTATGCTCACGTTGACTGCCCGGGACACGCCGACTACGTTAAGAACATGGTTACCGGTGCTGCTCAGATGGACGGTGCTATTATCGTAGTAGCCGCAACTGATGGTCCGATGCCTCAGACTCGTGAGCACATCCTTCTCGCTCGTCAGGTGAACGTACCGCGTCTTGTTGTCTTCATGAACAAATGTGACATGGTTGACGACGAAGAGATGCTCGAGCTCGTTGAGATGGATATGCGCGACCTTCTTTCTCAGTATGACTATGATGGAGATGAGACTCCTATCATCCGTGGTTCTGCTCTCGGTGCTCTCAATGGTGAGCCTCAGTGGGAGGAGAAAGTGATGGAACTCATGGATGCAGTTGACAACTGGATTCCGCTTCCTCCGCGTGATATCGATAAACCTTTCCTTATGCCTGTTGAGGATGTGTTCTCAATCACTGGTCGTGGTACTGTTGCTACTGGTCGTATCGAGGCAGGTCTTGTTAAGGTAGGTGATGAGGTTCAGATTCTTGGTCTTGGCGCTGATAAGAAATCAGTTGTTACAGGCGTTGAGATGTTCCGTAAGATTCTTGACCAGGGTGAGGCTGGCGACAATGTAGGTCTGCTTCTCCGTGGTATCGACAAAGACGAGATCAAGCGTGGTATGGTAATCTGCCACCCGGGACAGGTTAAACCTCACGATCACTTCAAGGCTCAGGTTTATATCTTGAAGAAAGAGGAAGGTGGTCGTCACACTCCGTTCCACAACAAATATCGTCCTCAGTTCTACATCCGTACACTTGACGTGACAGGTGAGATTACTCTTCCTGAAGGTGTAGAGATGGTAATGCCTGGCGATAACGTTGAGATTGAGGTTAAGCTCATCACTCCGGTAGCTTGCGATCAGGGTCTTCGTTTCGCAATTCGCGAAGGTGGCCGTACAGTAGGTTCAGGTCAGATCACTCAGGTAATCGATGACTAATCAAGAGATCCGTAAGGCTTGATTGGACAAAAAACAATAATGGGGTCTTCTGAAATGAAGACCCCCTATCTACGGGAATAGCTCAGTCGGTAGAGCACTGGTCTCCAAAACCAGGTGTCGGGAGTTCGAGCCTCTCTTCCCGTGCCAATCAGATGTAATATGAAATTAATGAACGACATAAAGGAATCTTATGACGAACTTGTCTATAAGGTTTCTTGGCCAACTCAGAAACAGCTTATCAATAGCTCAGTGCTGGTGTTGATAGCTTCCATCATCATCGCTGTGTTTATTTGGGTTGTTGATAAGATTTTTAATCTTCTGATGGAACTAATATACAGCATCAGTTTTTAAACTTTAAAATGTAGTAGCTCAATGGCTGAAAATAAAAAAGAATGGTACGTACTGCGTGCCATTTCAGGTAAGGAAGCAAAGGTCAAGGAGGTTCTGGATGCAGCAATCAAGAACACGTCGCTTGGCGAGTATGTTTCGCAGGTATTGATTCCTACAGAGAAAGTTTACACCACGCGCAATGGCAAGAAAGTGCTCAAGGAGCGTAATCTTTATTCCGGCTATGTCTTTGTAGAGGCAAATCTGACGGGAGAAGTAATTTACGAACTAAGAAACACGACTAATGTCATTGATTTTTTGCGTGGGCGCAGCAAGAGCAGCCAGCCGGAACCTTTGCGTGAAAGCGAGGTTATGCGAATGTTGGGCGCGGCTGATGACTTGCGTTCTCCCCAGGAAGACAATTCGCAGGAATATATAGTAGGAGAGTCAGTGAAAGTTAATTTCGGACCTTTCTCCGGATTCTGTGGAGTCATCCGTGAGGTGAATGCCGACAAGAAGAAGATCAAGGTGGAAGTCAAGATATTTGGGCGTCCCACCGACCTCGAGTTGGAAAATTCGCAGGTAGAGCGAGTCTGAGTGAAATGATGTTACGCATTTCAGCGATGGCGGCTCACTTGCACAAACTAATAAAATAATAATAACAATGGCTAAAGAAATTGCTGGACAGATCAAATTGCAGATAAAGGGTGGTGCGGCGAATCCGTCGCCTCCAGTAGGACCCGCATTGGGTTCGAAGGGCATCA
The DNA here is from genome assembly GCF_004793975.1 of Lepagella muris. Taxonomy (NCBI): domain Bacteria; kingdom Pseudomonadati; phylum Bacteroidota; class Bacteroidia; order Bacteroidales; family Muribaculaceae; genus Lepagella; species Lepagella muris. Next base: position 21,575 of record NZ_SRYB01000033.1, on the reverse strand, counting down.
ATATCATGGAATTTTGCAAGCAATTCAACGCCCGTACCCAAGATAAGGCAGGAAAGGTATTACCGGTTGTAATCACTTATTACACTGATAAGTCTTTCGACTTTATCGTGAAGACACCGCCGGTAGCGGTTCAGCTCAAGGAGATTGCAAAGCTCAAGAGCGGTTCTGCACAGCCTAACCGTAAGAAGGTAGCGGAGATTTCATGGGATCAGGTGAAGACTATTGCAGAAGACAAGATGCCTGATTTGAACTGTTTTACTTTAGACTCGGCAATGCGCATGGTTGCCGGCACAGCGAGAAGCATGGGTATCACCGTTAAAGGGGCGTTCCCCGAAAACATTTAAAAATCTTCAAAAATGGGAAAACTGACAAAAAATCAAAAGTTGGCTTTGTCGAAGATTGAACCCGGGAAAGCTTATACTCTCGCCGAAGCTGCTGAGAAGGTCAAGGAAGTGACTTTCACTAAATTTGACGCTTCATTCGACATTGACGTGCGTCTTGGTGTTGACCCCCGTAAGGCTGACCAGATGGTGCGTGGCGTGGTTTCACTGCCCCACGGTACAGGTAAGCAGGTTCGCGTGCTCGTGCTCTGCACGGCTGATGCTGAGGCTGCTGCCAAAGAGGCTGGCGCCGACTATGTTGGTCTTGACGAATATCTCGCAAAAATCAAAGGTGGTTGGACAGATGTTGATGTCATCATCACTCAGCCGTCTGTAATGGGCAAGCTCGGTCCCTTGGGCCGTATCCTCGGTCCCCGCGGACTTATGCCTAACCCCAAGAGCGGTACAGTGACTATGGATGTCGCTAAGGCTGTGCGTGAGGTTAAGCAGGGTAAGATCGACTTCAAGGTTGACAAGACCGGTATCGTTCACGCTTCTATCGGTAAGGTAAGCTTTACTGCAGATCAGATGCGCGACAATGCTAAGGAGTTTATCAATACACTCGTGAAATTGAAACCTGCCACCGCAAAGGGCACATATATCAAGAGTATTTATCTTTCGAGCACAATGAGTCCCGGCGTAAAAGTGGAACCCAAGTCTGTGGTTGAATAAGCTAAAAAGAAGACGAAATGAAAAAGGAAGATAAATCACTCATCATTGAAAAGATTGGTAACGTACTTGGTGAATACTCGTGCGTATACCTGACGCAGACTTCAGGTCTGAATGCCGAGAGGACAAGCGCTCTTCGTCGTGCATGTTTCAAGGACGATATCAAGATGCTTTGCGTTAAGAACACTCTTCTTAAGAAAGCATTCGAAGCCAGCGAGACAGACTATAGCGGACTTTACGATCTTCTTCACGGAGAGACAACCCTTCTTCTCAGCAACACAGGCAATGCGCCTGCCAAGCTGATCAAGAAATTCCGTCAGAAGAACGACACTCTTCCTATGCTGAAGGGTGCATTCGTAGAGGAATCTGTATATGTTGGTGAGGCACAGTTAGACACCCTCAGCAATATCAAGAGCAAGAACGAGCTTATCGCCGACGTTGTCGCTCTTCTCCAGAGCCCTGCCAAGAACGTTATCAGCGCACTTCAGAGCGGCGCCAACAAGCTTCATGGCATATTGGAGACCTTGTCTAACAAAGAAAACTAATTTTGTAAAAAATAATAAAAAGAAATACTACAATGGCAGATTTGAAAGCATTTGCAGAACAATTGGTTAATCTTTCCGTAAAGGAAGTAAACGAACTTGCTCAGATCCTCAAAGAGGAATATGGCATCGAACCCGCCGCAGCAGCTGTGGCAGTAGCTGCTGGTCCTGCAGCAGCAGCTCCCGCTGAGGAGGAGAAGACTAACTTCGACGTTATCTTGAAGGCAGCTGGCGCAAGCAAGCTCGCTGTTGTGAAGCTCGTGAAAGAGCTCACTGGTCTTGGTCTGAAAGAGGCTAAGGCTCTCGTTGACGGCGCTCCCGGTGTCGTTAAGGAAGGTCTTCCCAAAGCTGAGGCTGAGGGTCTGAAGAAGCAGCTTGAAGAGGCTGGTGCTGAAGTTGAGCTCAAATAAGTAAATCTTTATCCTAAAAATAGGTTAAGAACGCGCGAGAAGTGGCGTTCTTAACCTTTTTTTGGCATATTTGATACTCATTTGCACTTATTGGTGAAGTATTTGCTCATCAACGGGTTGCAGATGTGGATATGCCTATTCACTTCTCACAAGGAGTAAATTTTACAGAAAACAACAACCCCAATGTCAGTAAATTTAACCGAAAAACCGCGCGTAAACTTCGCATCGATAAAGAATCCGCTACCGTTTCCTGACTTTCTTGAGGTTCAGCTGAAGTCGTTCAAGGATTTCTTGCAGCTCGACGTCCCGCCTGAAGATAGAAAGAACCAGGGTCTTTACAAGGTGTTTGCGGAGAATTTTCCAATTGCTGATACTCGCAACAATTTCGTATTGGAGTTTCTCGATTATTACATCGATCCTCCCAGATACACGATCGACGAGTGTCTTGAAAGAGGCCTTACTTACAGCGTGCCTCTAAAAGCCAAGTTGAAGCTTTATTGCACGGATCCAGACCATGAGGACTTCGACACCACGATTCAGGACGTGTATCTCGGCACAATCCCTTATATGACCGAGCAGGGCACGTTTGTGATAAATGGTGCGGAGCGCGTTGTCGTATCCCAGCTTCACCGTTCGCCCGGTGTCTTTTTCGGACAGAGCACCCATGCTAACGGTACAAAACTTTATTCGGCGCGTATTATCCCGTTCCGGGGCAGCTGGATTGAGTTTGCTACTGACATAAATAATGTGATGTATGCCTATATCGACCGAAAGAAGAAATTGCCCGTGACAACGCTGTTGCGTGCAATCGGTCTTGAGAGCGATAAGGACATTATCCAGATTTTTGACCTTGCTGAGGAAATTAAAGTCACCAAGCAGAATCTGAAAGAGGCGGTCGGACGTAAACTTGCCGGACGTATCGTAAAGAGCTGGCTTGAGGACTATTGTGACAGCGCCACCGGTGAGGTGGTGTCGATTGAACGTAATGACGTTGTAGTGGACCGTGGCACTGAATTGTCTGACGACAATATCGATGCTATTATTGAAAGCGGGGCGAAGACTATTCTGCTCGAAAAGGAGAATGTCAGCGCAATTGACTACAGCATCATATTCAATACGCTACAGAAAGATACTTCTAACTCTGAAAAAGAGGCAATTCAATATATCTACAGGCAGTTGCGCAACGCCGAACCACCGGACGACGCTTCTGCACGTGAGGTGATACAGAATCTTTTCTTCTCGGAGAAGAGATATGACCTCGGGGAAGTCGGTCGATTCAGAATCAACAAGAAGCTTGGTCTTGACACGCCCGACAACGTGAAGGTGCTCACACGTGAGGATATCATCGCGATCATCAAATATCTTATCGAGCTTATCAACTCAAAGAGCGATGTAGATGATATCGACCACTTGAGCAACCGTCGTGTGCGTACTGTAGGCGAGCAACTCTACAACCAGTTCGGTGTGGGTCTTGCCCGTATGTCTCGCACAATACGTGAGCGCATGAACGTGCGTGACAATGAGGTCTTCAAGCCGATTGACCTTATCAATGCGAAGACCATATCTTCGGTCATCAACACGTTCTTCGGAACAAACGCATTGTCGCAGTTCATGGACCAGACCAACCCGTTGGCAGAAATCACCCACAAACGCCGTATGTCGGCTCTCGGTCCCGGCGGTCTGTCGCGTGAGCGTGCCGGTTTCGAGGTGCGTGACGTGCACTACACCCACTACGGTCGTCTCTGTCCTATCGAGACGCCTGAGGGTCCTAATATCGGTCTGATCTCTTCTCTTTGCGTATACGCTAAGATCAACAATCTTGGCTTTATCGAGACTCCCTACCGTGTGGTGGAGAATGGTAAGGTCAATATCAATAATGATGAGGTGGTCTATATGACGGCTGAAATCGAGGAGGGTAAGATGATTGCTCAGGGCAACGCTCCCCTTAACGATGACGGCACATTCATCAATAATCGCGTGAAGGCTCGTCTCGAGGCTGACTTCCCGATTGTTACGCCTGAAGAGGTGAATCTTATGGATGTGGCTCCTATTCAGATCGCTTCAATTGCGGCTTCTCTTATCCCGTTCCTTGAGCATGATGATGCTAACCGTGCGTTGATGGGTTCTAACATGATGCGCCAGGCTGTGCCTTTGTTGCGTAGCGAGGCTCCTATCGTTGGCACCGGTATCGAGGGACAGCTCATCCGCGACTCCCGCACTCAGATTATGGCGGAGGGTGCCGGCGTAATTGAATTCGTAGATGCCACTGTCATCAGAATCAAGTATGACCGCACCGAGGATGAGGATTACGTGGAATTTGAGCCGGCTACAAAGGAATATAAGATTCCTAAGTTCCGCCGTACCAACCAGGGCACCACGATCGACCTCCGTCCTATCTGCGAGGTGGGTCAGCGTGTGGAGCGCGGCGATATCCTGACAGAGGGTTATTCCACAGAGAAGGGTGAGCTTGCCTTGGGTAGAAACCTGAAGGTGGCGTTCATGCCTTGGAAGGGTTATAACTATGAGGATGCTATCGTGCTCAACGAGCGCATGGTGCGTGAGGATATCCTTACTTCCGTGCATGTCGACGAGTATTCCCTTGAAGTCAGGGAGACCAAGCGCGGTATGGAGGAACTCACGAGCGATATTCCTAACGTGAGCGAGGATGCCACTAAGGATCTTGATGAGCGTGGCATTATCCGCGTCGGTGCCCATGTGGTGCCCGGCGATATCATGATCGGTAAGATCACGCCTAAAGGTGAGAGTGATCCCACTCCGGAAGAGAAACTTCTCCGTGCTATCTTCGGTGACAAGGCAGGCGACGTGAAGGATGCCTCTCTAAAGGCTTCCCCCTCTCTTAAGGGCGTCGTGATCGGCACGAACCTGTTCTCCCGCACGCTTAAGAGCAAGAACAAGAAGAGTGCCAACGCTCAGCTTCCCAAACTTGACGAGGAGTATGAGGAGAAGCAGGCAGAACTTAAGGAGATTCTTGTAGGCAAGCTTCAGAATCTTCTCAAGGGTAAGGTGTCAGCAGGCGTGAAGGATTTTATCGGAGTTGACATAATCCCTACAGGAGCACGTTTCTCTGATCAGACTTTCGGCAATATCGACTATGAGACTGTCAACCTTGGCAAGTGGACTGATGATGATCGCATCAATAATATGGTGATGAAGCTTATCACTAATTATTTGCGTAAGTCGAAGGAGATTGACAGCGAATTGCGTAGAAAGAAATTTGATATTACCATCGGTGATGAGCTTCCTTCGGGAATCATGCAGATGGCAAAGGTATATATTGCCAAGAAACGTAAGATCGGTGTGGGCGACAAGATGGCAGGCCGTCATGGCAACAAGGGTATCGTTTCGCGCGTGGTGCGTCAGGAGGATATGCCGTTCCTTGAGGACGGAACTCCCGTCGATATCTGTCTGAACCCGCTGGGTGTGCCTTCGCGTATGAACCTCGGTCAGATTTTCGAGACTGTTCTCGGATGGGCAGGACGTGAGCTCGGTGAGAAATTCGCCACCCCGATTTTTGACGGTGCGAGTCTTGACGACCTGAACGAATGGACTGACAAGGCCGGCATACCACGCTATGGCAAGACCTATCTTTACGATGGAGGCACCGGCGACCGTTTCGACCAGCCGGCTACCGTAGGCGTAATTTATATGCTTAAGCTCGGACACATGGTTGAGGATAAGATGCACGCCCGTTCTATCGGTCCGTACTCTCTGATCACTCAGCAGCCACTCGGTGGTAAGGCTCAGTTTGGTGGCCAGCGTTTTGGTGAGATGGAGGTGTGGGCGCTCGAGGCATTCGGCGCGGCTCATATCCTTCAGGAGATTCTCACTATCAAGAGTGACGACGTGACCGGACGTAGCAAGGCATACGAGGCTATTGTCAAGGGCGACCCGATGCCTAACCCCGGCATACCTGAATCTCTCAACGTGCTTCTCCATGAGTTGCGCGGTCTGGGATTGAGCATCACCCTGGAATAATTCAGAAATCAAGAAGGAGACAAACACAATATGGCTTTAAGAAAAGACAACAAGATAAAGAGCAACTTCACCAAGATTACTATTGGTCTCGCATCTCCGGAGGAGATCAAGGCCAAGAGTAGCGGTGAGGTGCTGAAGCCTGAGACAATCAACTACCGCACATACAAGCCGGAACGCGACGGACTTTTCTGCGAGAAGATTTTCGGTCCGGTGAAAGACTATGAGTGCCATTGCGGTAAATATAAGAGAATCCGCTATAAAGGCATTGTCTGCAACCATTGCGGTGTGGAGGTGACGGAGAAGAAAGTGCGTCGTGAGAGAATGGGACACATCGAACTGGTGGTGCCCGTGGCTCACATCTGGTACTTCCGTTCGCTCCCCAACAAGATTGGTTATCTGCTCGGTCTGCCCTCAAAGAAACTCGATGCCGTGATATATTATGAGCGGTATGTGGTCCTCAATCCCGGTCCTTCAGGCAGGGAGAAACTTGACCTTCTCACTGAAGAAGAGTATCTCGAGATTGAGGAGAATCTTCCTGAGGAGAACAGACTTCTCCCTGACGATGACCCCAACAAGTTTGTGGCAAAGATGGGAGCGGAGGCTGTATATGATCTTCTGAAGGATATCGATCTCGTGCGTCTGGCTGCCGAATTGCGCCATAAGGCAAACATCGACGGCTCGCAGCAGAGAAAGACAGAGGCCCTGAAGCGTCTGCAGGTGGTCAATTCATTCCTCGCTTCTGCCGACAGGAATAAGCCGGAATGGATGGTGCTCAAGGCAGTCCCCGTGATTCCGCCGGAGCTTCGTCCTCTCGTGCCGCTTGATGGCGGACGTTTCGCCACTTCCGACTTGAACGACCTTTACCGTCGTGTGATAATCCGCAACAACCGTCTGAAACGTCTTATCGAGATTCAGGCGCCTGAAGTGATTCTCCGTAATGAGAAGCGTCTGCTTCAGGAGGCTGTCGACTCGTTGCTCGACAACAGCCGTAAGGCATCTGCCGTGAAGAGCGATGTCAACCGTCCGTTGAAATCTCTTTCCGACAGCCTTAAAGGTAAGCAGGGTCGTTTCCGTCAGAACCTTCTCGGTAAGCGTGTCGACTACTCCGCTCGTTCGGTTATCGTCGTAGGTCCGGAGCTGAAGATGCATGAATGTGGTATCCCGAAACTCATGGCTGCCGAACTTTACAAGCCGTTCATCATCCGTAAGCTGATTGAACGCGGCATCGTGAAGACGGTGAAGAGCGCGAAGAAAATCGTAGACAGGAAGGAGCCTGTGGTATGGGATATCCTTGAGCATGTGATGAAGGGTCATCCCGTGTTGCTCAACCGTGCCCCGACTCTGCACCGTCTCGGTATCCAGGCTTTCCAGCCCAAGATGATCGAGGGTAAGGCTATCCAGCTGCACCCGTTGGCTTGTACGGCATTCAATGCCGACTTCGACGGCGACCAGATGGCTGTGCATCTCCCTCTCGGTAATGAGGCTATTCTTGAGGCACAGATGCTCATGCTCGGTGCCCACAACATACTTAACCCCGCCAACGGCGCGCCTATCACCGTGCCGTCGCAGGATATGGTTCTCGGTCTGTACTACATCACTAAACTCCGTAAGGGTGACAAGGGTGAAGGCACCAAGTTCTATGGTCCTGAGGAGGCTGAGATTGCATACAACGAAGGTAAGGTCACTCTTCATGCCCCCGTCACTGTCCTTGTTGATGATGTGGATGAGGAGGGTAATCCGGTGAAAGTGATGAAGGAGAACACCTCTGTAGGTCGTGTGCTCTTCAATCAGTTTGTGCCTAAGGAGATTGGCTACGTAAATGAGATTATCTCAAAGAAATCACTCCGCACGATCATCAGTAAGGTGATCAAGACTTGTGGTGTGACACGTTCCGCCCAGTTCCTTGATGATATCAAGAACCTTGGTTACAAGATGGCATTCCGTGGTGGTCTGTCGTTCAACCTTGGCGACGTTATTATCCCGAAGGAGAAGGAGGAATATGTGGCTGAGGGTTATGCTCAGGTTGAAGAGGTGCTCAATAACTATGCAATGGGTCTTATCGGTGATAACGACCGATATAACCAGGTCATCGATATCTGGACACACGTCAACGCCAAGCTTGCAAACACTCTGATGAAGCAGATGGAGGAAGACCAGCAGGGCTTCAACTCTGTCTACATGATGCTTGACTCCGGTGCCCGTGGTTCTAAGGACCAGATCCGTCAGCTTTCCGGTATGCGTGGTCTTATGGCTAAGCCGCAGAAAGCCGGTGCCGAGGGTGGTCAGATCATCGAGAACCCGATTCTTGCTAACTTCAAGGAGGGTCTGTCAGTGCTTGAGTACTTTATCTCTACCCACGGTGCACGTAAGGGTCTTGCGGATACTGCGTTGAAAACGGCGGATGCCGGTTATCTGACTCGTCGTCTTGTCGATGTCGCTCATGATGTGATCATCAATGAGGAGGACTGCGGCACTCTGCGTGGTCTTGAATGTCGTGAGATAAAGAACAACGAGGAGGTTGTGGCTTCTCTCAGCGAGAGAATCCTCGGTCGTGTGTCGGTGCATGACATTATCGACCCATATACCAATGAGGTCATCGTGGCTGCCGGTGAGGAAATCAACGACATTGCCGCTGACCGCATAGAGAAATCTCCGATTGAATCTGTTGAGATACGTTCGGTGCTCACTTGCGAGTCGAAGAAGGGTGTTTGTGCCAAGTGCTACGGTCGTAACCTCTCTACCCACCGTATGGTGCAGAAGGGTGAGGCTGTCGGCGTCATCGCTGCTCAGTCTATCGGCGAGCCGGGTACGCAGCTTACACTCCGTACATTCCACGTCGGTGGTGTGGCGAGCAACGTTGCGGCTATCAAGGACGTCACTTCAAAATATGAGGGTAAACTTGAGATCGATGAGCTACGTACTGTCAAGAATAAGGATGGTGTAGATGTAGTCGTAGGTCGTATGGCTGAGATGAGAATCGTTGAGCCGAAATCGGGCATCGTACTCACTACTGCAAATATACCTTACGGTTCGAAACTCTATTTCAAGGATGGCGATACTGTCAACGTCGGCGATATGATCTGCGAATGGGACCCCTTCAATGCTGTGATCGTAGCGGAAGAGGGTGGTCAGGTAAGATTTGAGAACATGGATGAAGGCGTCACGTTCCGCACCGAAAGCGATGAGGGCACCAACCTCAGTGAGAAGATCATCATCGAGTCAAAAGACAGAACGAAAGTGCCTGCCGCTGAGTTCTATGACAATGGCGGTAATCTCGTGCGCACATATTCGCTCCCTGTGGGTGCTCACTTGCTCATCAACGAAGGTGAGGTGCTCACTCCGGGTGAGGTGTTCGTTAAGATTCCTCGTTCAGCAGGTAATGCCGGTGACATCACCGGTGGTCTGCCGCGTGTGACCGAGCTCTTTGAGGCCCGTAATCCGAGCAACCCTGCAGTGGTGAGTGAAATCGATGGTGAGGTGAAATTCGGAAAGATCAAACGTGGTAACCGTGAGATCTCCGTCACTTCCAAACTCGGTGAGGAGAAGAAATATCTCGTGCCGCTGTCTAAGCAGATTCTTGTGCAGGAGAACGACTTCGTGCGTGCCGGAACTCCGCTTTCCGACGGTCATATCACTCCTGCCGACATCCTCAATATCAAGGGTCCGACAGCCGTTCAGGATTATATCGTGAATGAGGTTCAGGACGTCTACCGTATGCAGGGTGTGAAGATCAACGACAAGCACTTCGAGGTGATTGTGCGCCAGATGATGCGTAAGGTGAATATCCTTGATCCGGGCGATACGAAATTCCTTGAGCAGCAGGTTGTGGATAAGCTTGAGTTCATGGAGGAGAACGACAATATCTGGGGTAAGAAGGTGATTACCGATGCCGGTGATTCCACTACGTATCTTGCCGGTCAGATTATCACTGTCCGTAAGCTCCGTGATGAGAACTCAGCTCTTAAGCGTAAGGACTTGCGTGTGATGCAGGTGCGCGACGCAGTTCCGGCTACATCAGAGCAGATTCTTCAGGGTATCACCCGTGCAGCACTTCAGACATCGAGCTTCATGTCGGCAGCTTCATTCCAGGAGACCACCAAGGTGCTCAACGAGGCTGCAATCAACGGTAAGACCGATAATCTTGAGGGTATGAAGGAGAACGTCATCTGCGGTCACCTGATTCCTGCCGGTACCGGTCTGAGAGAATACAACCGACTGGTGGTGGCAAACAAAGATGAATATGCCGCACTCCAGCTCACTGACAATCCGGAAGAGCTGGTAGTAGGATAAAATAGCGACAAGCGATAAAAATGAGGACCGACGGAATTTCCGCCGGTCCTTGTTTTTTAGGGGAGAAGAGAAAGAATTATCATGATATAACATGATTCAACATGTTACAACATGATAAATCATGATTCACCATGATAAAACATGATCCATCATGATTTATCAGTCAAAACTCAGAATCAATCCTTAAGATAATACACAATCGTCGAGACTACGCGCACTCTTTTGATGTAGGGTGTGTATTGGTCGCGGTCCTCAATCGAGAACTGTCCCTGTGATGCCGTCTTGATTTTGCCGAGCTTGCTTTCTGAATCATCAGCAAATTTGTTGGCTGCCTCACGGGCATTTTTCGTGGCATCAGCTATCATTGTCGGCTTGATGCTGTTGAGATCGGTATATTCGTATGTAGTCTGATACTGATAGTCGCCTGCAACGATTGCGATACCCTGTTTCAGAAGCTCCGTCTGGCGTTCGATAAGTTTACGCACCTGTTCCACCTGAGAGGAGGTGACGACCACTACGTTAGTGACGTTATAACGGAAAGGTATGCTTTGCGAATTATAACGGTCAGCCTGCAGGTCGATTACCTGGGGCGCGTTTATGGAGATTTCGGAATCCTTGATGCCGTTGGTCTTCAGAAACGACAGGATGGCAGTGTTGGTACGCTCGATGTTGGCATAGATGGATGGCAGGTCGTTGCCCACCTCTTTACTTACGATAGGCCAAGTCACTTTGTTGGCATTTACCTCTCGTTCGGAAAGACCTCTGACAGTGACCACGCGCTGGTTGTCGGAGATGCTGGAAAGTCCTTTGCGTACTTGGACGCCCAGAAGCAGCAGACCGATACAGATCAGAAGTCCGCACGTGGAGGTGGAAAAGTTGAACACGCTCTTGCCTGATGATTTGCAATTGTCTTGATTGTCCATTTTGATAAGTGGTTTAAGATTTTTATTAAAAAATTTTTATTAATGATGATTATAAATGAAGTCTGCATAAGGGGTATGGTGGAATCTTTTAGGCTGTCCGTGGAACAAGATTGAACCGATTCTATACGACTTCTATTATATTTAACATTGAAAGTGGTTTCTTTGATACAATAAATTCAATATTTTTTTGTAATTTCGCGAAATAAAGAGAATTTGCCCTCTTTGAGAGCCTGCTATGCCTGGCGATGGGGCGACTTGACAATTAGAACAGCAATGATAGATAAGATAAATCGGATAAAAGAAGAGGCGGCTGCTGCTACGGCTGCTACAGCGCAGGAGGTGGAGGATCTCCGTATAAAGTTTTTGAGCAAGAAAGGGGTGGTATCCTCTCTTATGGCTGATTTCCGAAATGTGCCGGCAGAAAGCAAGCGCGAGCTCGGACAGAAACTTAACGAATTGAAGACGTTTGTGACTGAAAAGATAAACAGTCTGAAAGAGGGTCTTTCCGCTAATGCCGACGAAGAGGCGGCAGCCGTTGACTTGACAAGAACCGAGACGTTGTTGCCGGTAGGCTCACGCCATCCGCTTTCAATCGTGAAGAACGATATTATCCGCATTTTCGCGGGAATGGGTTTCACGATTGCAGAAGGTCCGGAGATTGAGGATGATTGGCACGTGTTCTCTTCCTTGAATTTCCCCGCCGATCATCCTGCCCGCGACATGCAGGACACTTTCTTCATCTCACGTAATCCGGTCGACGTGCTTCTCCGCACGCACACTTCCTCCGTTCAGACGCGGGTGATGGAGAAGACCCAGCCCCCAATCAGAATCGTCTGCCCCGGTAGAGTCTACCGTAACGAGGCTATTTCCGCACGTGCCCACTGCTTCTTCCATCAGGTGGAGGGTCTGTATATCGATAAGAACGTATCGTTTGCAGATCTGAAGCAAGTGCTCCTTAATTTTGCCAAGGAGATGTTTGGTCCCGAGACAAAGATACGTCTCCGTCCCTCATATTTCCCGTTTACAGAGCCATCTGCGGAAATGGATATAAGCTGCGATCTTTGTGGTGGCAAGGGTTGCGCGTTCTGCAAAGGCACCGGTTGGGTGGAGATTCTCGGATGCGGCATGGTCGATCCCAACGTGCTTAAGGCCTGTGGCATCGATCCCGAAGTGTATTCCGGATATGCATTCGGAATGGGCATCGAGCGCATCACCAATCTGAAATATAGGGTCAAGGACTTGCGAATGTTCAGCGAGAACGACGTACGTTTCCTCGCCGAATTTGAGTCTGCACGCTGATAGATATGTATGCTCCGGTAAATCCGGAAATCTGATGCGAAAAATGACATTAAAAGAGAGATATGACGGAGTGATTGCTTGGTTTTCGGAGAATATGCCTTCTCCGGAAACCGAGTTGCATTACGACACTCCATTTCATCTGCTTCTCGCAGTTATACTCTCCGCCCAATGCACCGACAAGAGGGTCAATATCGTGACGCCTCCGCTCTTTGAAGCATATTCGGATGCGGCGGCTTTGGCGGCGGCTTCTGAAGAAGACGTTTTCAATTTTATAAAAAGCGTCACATTCCCCAATAATAAGACTCGTCATCTCATCAGGGCGGCGAAAGTGCTGATGGAGGAGTTCGGAGGAGAGATGCCTTCCGACATAGAGGGTCTTATGAAATTGCCCGGGGTGGGACGTAAGACTGCCAATGTGATGCTTTCCGTAGTATGGGACAAGGCAGCGATGGCGGTGGATACTCATGTGTTCAGGGTAAGCAACAGAATCGGTCTTACCAATAATTCCAAGACTCCGCTTGCTACAGAGAAAACTCTGATGAGGCATATACCCGGCGATGTGGTGCCGAAAGCTCATCATTGGCTGATACTGCACGGACGATACGTATGCAAGGCGCGTAAGCCGGAGTGCGGAAACTGTGGAATCAAGGGATGGTGTCGCTCGTATGCTAATGAAATGAAGAAGAATTCCGGTAAGTGAATGCCGGAGGAAACAAGGGTCGTAGATCCGACCGACAAGTGGAAATGGAATATTCAAGATTACAAGATAAGTGCCGGGGGGCTTTGGTAGGTGGTGCCGTCGGCGATGCACTCGGCTATGCAGTCGAGTTTGATTCGTTGGAGGAAATTATCGAAAGGTTTGGAGAAAAAGGTATTACCCGTTACGTGACTGACGCTTGTGGTATGGCGCGTTTTTCCGACGACACACAGATGTCGCTCTTCACGCAAGAGGGTCTTTGCAATGGAATAATAGCCACGGAATTCGGGATGATCGAGGAGTTGATGCCGTATATTGAGAAATCTTATCTGGATTGGCTGACCACTCAAAGAGGGACACAGGAGGATCTGCCCGACAGCCGTCTTTCTCATGTGGATGAGCTTTGGGTGGCGCGTGCTCCGGGCATCACTTGCCTGAACGCTCTTGAGAATATACGGGCAGGCATAAATCATCGCAATGACTCTAAAGGTTGCGGAGGAGTGATGAGAGTAGCACCTGTCGGCATTTTTTGTGCTGCCCATTCCGATCTGTATGACTATGAGGATACGGCGCGTCTTGCCGGCATGGCAGCCGAGATAACACATCATCATCGGATGAGCACCTACGCGTCGGCATTGCTTGCCACCACGGTCAGAGACTGTATCGGAAAGTCAAATATCCGCCGTCTTGAATTTGAATGGATAGTGGAGGGCGGACTGATAATGCTGAAAAAATATTATGACGACGAATCAAAGATAATGGCTGAATTTTCTGCTATTATCCATCGTGCCATGTCGCTCGCAAAATCAGATATACCCGAGAGGGATGCCATTCGTAAGTTGGGACAAGGCTGGATAGCGGAAGAGGCACTTGCCATAGCCATCTTCTCAGTGATGCGACACGTGGGCGACTTTGAGAAATGCGTGGTGTGCGCAGTCAATCATGACGGCGACAGCGATTCCACAGGAGCAATTGCCGGGAATATCATTGGAGCGATACTCGGATATTCCGCCATACCATCATATTTCCTTGATAACCTTGAGATTCTCCATGTGCTGGAATCGGTGGCAGATGAACTCTGCGACGCCGATCCCATATAATGCGTTCGTAGCAAGTATTATACTTGGTATAGGAAGCGTTTTATGCTTCTCTTGGGAGTCTTCTCAAATTCCTTATCCATCAGGCGGTGGGCACTGAGCTTGCTATATGATTCAAGCTGCTTGTTGACCTCGCGGATATTATCCTCCATCACCTTATCGATATCTGCTTTCGTCAATTTCTTTGCCTCGGCAGCATCCATGTCGGGCACAATTAGAGCCACAAGCTTACCATGATCATCAATGACGAGGGATTCTGCCACCAATGGCATATTGTTGAGCTTCTGCTCGATCTCCTCCGGATATATGTTCTGTCCCGACGGACCGAGAATCATCGTCTTACTGCGTCCGCTGATTGAGATAAGACCGTCGGGGGCGATTGTGCCCATGTCTCCGGTGTTCATCCAGCCGTCGCCATTAGGAAACACCTCCTTTGTGGCATCCTCATTCTTATAATATCCTTTCATAACGTTGTCGCCCTTGACAAGGATATTCCCCGGGATATTTGCAGGATCAGGCGAGTCAATCTTTATCTGCATCCTGTCGACTATCCTGCCTACGGTGTGTGGGCGCGTCTCCGTCGGCGGGGCATACGTCAGTAGCGGACCACATTCAGTCATGCCGTAACCGACTGTGACAGGGAATTTGATTTTATTGAGAAATTTCTCCACGTCGGGATTAAGCGGTGCGCCACCGATTATGATCTCAATCACCTGCCCGCCAAACACGTTGATAAGCGTAGCCCTTATCTTGGAATATATCCTCGTGTTGATGATCGGAAGTTTCAGAAGAAACTTCATGGTGGGGGTCTGTATCTTTGGGAATACTTTTGTCTTTATGATCTTTTCAAGCACAAGCGGCACCGTGATTATAAGCTTCGGACGCACCTGTGAGAATGCCGAGAGAAGCACTTTGGGTGAGGGCACTTTGGTGAGGAAATTGCAATGGCATCCTTTCACGAATGGATGCAGCATCTCGATAACCATGCCATACAGGTGTCCGAGCGGAAGCATGTTGACCATACCGTCTCCCGGCTTAAGGAAGTTAAGGTCATCGATGGAATATCGTATGTTGCTCCAGATGCTGAGGAAGGGGAGCATCACCCCTTTGGGGGTGCCGGTTGAGCCTGATGTATAGTTGATGACGGCGAGATCTTCCGGACTGTCGCGGTAATAATTGACGTCGGCAGGGGAGAAGTCTTCCGGATATTCCTCTCCGAAAAGGGCGTTGATCTCCTTGCGTGTCTCCTCAATTTTCTTACTGTTGGAGAAGGCGAGACCCTCCTCCGAGATATAGAATGCCGCAGAAATACCTTTAAGCACATTGAAATCAAGTCTGTCGGCAATCTGCTTGTCAGTGAAGAGCAGGCGAGCCTCGCTATGATTGACGAGACTTTGTATATTTTCCGGCTTAAACTCATGGAGAATAGGCACTGCCACCGCCCCATACGTCAGGCAGCTGATGAATATCACTGCCCATGATGCGGAATTCTTGCCGCAGATAGCTATCTTGTCGCCGGGTTTGATGCCGGCAGCCCGATAGATTATGTGCAGCTTGCCTATCTGTTCTGCCACTTCAGAAAACTTGAAGCTCACGCCTCCGAGATCGGAGAATGCCATGAGTTGCCAATTGTTTCTTATTGATTTTTCAATAAGACTGTTTAGCGATCTTTCGCCGTAGGGTGTCGGTGTGTTTTTTTTCTTAGATAAAAACATAGTTTGTCTTGTTTACTTTGCACCGTTATCCAAGACTGTTTTAAGACGGGCATCTATCTGTTGTAGCGATTCATCGCGCGATATAATCTTCCCGTCGGGACCTATCAGCATGTGGTGAGGTATGCCGGAGAATCCATATATGTCGTATGGTCGTCGTTGCGTGTTCAGGATTACGGGCCAGGTGATATTATGTTTGTTGACTGCTGCCTTCGAATCGTCAGGAGTGTCTCTTACCGCCACCCCCACTATCTCGAGCCCTTTATCTTTCCATCTCTCATAGAGAGCCGACATTTCCGGAAGCTCCTTTATGCAATAGGGGCACCAGCTTGCCCAGAAATCTACGAGAGTGAATACACCCGGTTTAACAAATGAAGAGAATTTTGTGTTCACGCCATCGATGGTTTCTCCTTCAAAATCCACGAATGGTTGACCAGGAGCCGTTGCCGCCCGCAGTTTGGCGAAGTTCTGATAATATTTCGCCTTTGACGATTCTTTTAGATTCACAGGTGCTTCCGCAAGCAGACTGTCCACCTTATTATAGTCTGCATACTTCAGCCATTCGATGCCGAAATACGAACCGATGGGATTTTTCTTATTATCATTATAGCTTTTCTCTACAAACTCTACATACGCATCAGCATCGTCGAGATTTTCCAACGAGTCAAGGCTACTGAGCATCTTGGCAAAGCTGTCGTTGAGCGGAGTGCCGGATGCTGTCGAGGTGCTGTCGTTGAGAGTGGCGAGTCCCGGCTCCGTGATATAGAATGCACGCGTGCGTCCGTCAATGAGGACGGAGGCAAATACCGGCTCTGACGGGAGTTCGCTGAGTCGTACCTTCCCATTCTCTACAGTAGCTGTGGCTATCGATGTTGAGTCAAGGAAATTGATGAGTTCTACAGTCTGCCCTTCGAATTTGTCGGAAAGGGAGATCTCAAGCTCCGTTTCCTTTTGCGAACATGAGGCGGAGATTAGGGCGGCACCTGCCAATATGAAATTAATGATATGTCTTTTCATTAGGTTGCGGGTCTTAATCGGTTATGAAAATATAACAGGCATCGGTGGGAGGCCGACGCCTGCATTATGACTCTATGATGATAATTTAGACAAATTTTTTGAGGAGAGGTTTAATTGGTAGGATTTAATTTCGACAATAAAATTGTCGAAAAACTTTGAAATTATCGAAACTTCAAGATTGTTGAAACTTTGAAATTTAGAGACTTCAATCAGCCGTTAAGGGAATAATTGATTGATCCAAGTGGAATCTTCCCTTCCATATACACTACGCTGACGTTTTCCCCTCCGTTCTGAGTGATGACAAGGAGATGGGTCACGTATTTCTTATCCCCGGAAAGACGTGCGAAAACGTCATAACGGTAGTAATCCTTCTTCTTGGTGGTCAGTGTCTCAAGTTTGTTGTCGTTCTTGATTCTCTTTATGATTTTCCAGAGAGATTCATTGGTGCCCCCGGTGTATGTGGAGATTGTCTCGATACACTTCAGATTCTGGCTTGACACAGGAAGACCGCCATAGTTTTCATGGGAAAGAGGGGTGTCGCCCATGGCTTGCAGCATGAGGGGAGAGATGTAGGTATAGTCGAATTCCGGGTCTGATGCAAGGCTCTCGAAATATTTCTGCGGGCTGCCGGCAAAAGCCGAAATTGAAAAGCAACTCATGGCTATGAGTATAAAAATCTTGAGTAGGTTCTTCATATCGTAATATTTTTAATCTTAATTCGCTTGTTGAGGGATAGAGGCATGCTCCTCCGGAGAGAGAAGGGCAAGAGAGGAATTAACCATCTCAAAGGCATCGGCTATCCCGGCAAAGGCAGAAGACACGATGTCGACAGATTCATAGACATTGCTCACCGTCTGGCTGAGGGTGGTCAGCGGTTGCATGACTATCTCCGAAGGGTCTATGATTGCGGCTGCCAGCATGGGACGTATCTCAGCTACAGGCTCTGTAAAATCCGGAATCTTCATGTTGGGTGGGAGAGAGAGGGGTTCCGGAAGTGGGGTCTTTGTCTCTGCCTTAAGGTTTTCAGTCGTTACGTTCGTCGTCTTTTTCTTATCCTTGCGTATGGATTTATATTGTATTCTCACAGACGCATTGCCCGGAGCAGCAACGGTGATAGTTGTCGGATCAATTGCGTGTGATTCTTCGGCAGTAGGCGTAGAGGCTACAGCCGCAAGCTGACCTGAAGCCGGCAGTGGATTAGTGTCAGGAAATGAGGGTTGCCGGGATGGAAGACCGATTGTGAGAATTATCCCCGCTATTGCAGCTGCCGCGCCCGAATATGTGGCGGCGAGTCGCCATCTCCGTTTCCGGCTTGAGGCAGAGAGTCGGGAAATATGTTTCTCGAGTCTTGCTTCAAGTCCGGGCGGCGTCTGGGCTGAGAGATTGTCAAGAGTGCGGAGGTTAAGCTGATGGAGTGCTGCGACTACGCTAAGGTCGTTGAGTAGCATCCTGTCAGGCATAACACCGTTCTCCTTGCCAGACAATATGCTCTCGGCATATTTGTCAAGCAGACTCATCTCAGCTTCTGAGATAGTGGCGTTGAAAAATTTTTCAGTCAGATGTCTGACGGTATTAAGATCATGTTCTGTCATATTCCTATATGTTGAGGTAAGAGAGTTTATATTTTAGAGAAGAGTTCGCGAAGTTTCTTTCGTCCGCGCGAGAGCAGCACCCGGATATTATCTTCAGATAGCCCGGTGGCGTGATGTATCTCGGAAGAAGAGAGACCGCCTACGCCGTTGAGTGTCAGCACCCGTCGTTGGTTGGCAGGGAGAGACTGCAACATATTGCGCAATTTCTCCAGATCGTCTTTCGCCTCTGTCAATGACGATGGGGTCGGAGCGCTGTCCGCTATGTCGGGTATTGACCCGTCGATGGCATCAAAGGCAGGGCGTGAACGGCTCACCATTGATAGCGCAATATTCTTGACTGTCACGGTGGCATAGCCCGCCACATTTTCTATTTCAGAAAGGCGTCCCCGATTTTCCCACAGACGGGTGAAAGCCTCCTGGATGCAATCCTCCGCATCGCTCTCATTCCGCAGGATGGTGAGGGCGTAGGCATATAGAGTCTTATGGAGCGGCATCACGCAATTTTTGAACCGGCTTTCGTTCATCTGTCAGTGTTATTCCTGTTATGTCCGGTTGTGTCAGATTTAACCTGCACATACTGAACTATCATAGGGGGATGTATTGAAGTTTAGACAACTTCATTTCCCTTTCTGATATAACGACTCGCAAATGAGAAAAATGTTACACCGACATTGATATTTTTTTTCTAATTTTTTTGAAATGGAGTATATTTGCAAAATAAAAAATATTGGAAAATATGGAGAATTTGACAGGATTAGGCAGACATTATCTTTTTCGTCCTGCCGGACTAAGGGATGTGGCTGTAGCCACACGCATTTTGCGAGATGCGGCGCAGAAGATGATGGCAGAGGGTAAATGTCAGTGGACAGAGACGTATCCATCGGAATCCAACGTATTGTCGGATATAAAGGCAGGGAATGCGTATGTGATTGAGACGGATGGCATAGTGGAGGCATACGGGGCTATGGTGTTTACAGGAGAGAGTGCCTACGATGATATTGATGGGGAATGGCTCTCTGATTCTCCCTACGTTGTGGTTCATCGTCTTGCCGTGGCACAATCCGCGCAGGGTAGAGGTGTGGCAAGCCGATTCATGAAGATGGTGGAGGTGCAGGCTGCAGAGCGGGGCATCAGTAGTTTTCGTGTAGACACAAATTTTGACAATAGGGCGATGCTGACACTGTTGGAGAAAAGAGGCTTCTGCTATTGTGGAGACGTCCGCTATCCGCAAGGTGGACGTATGGCTTTTGAGAAATTGATCTGACAGGAAATGAAAAATCTGATCAGATGAGAAACGAGAAATTAATCTTGTGGGAAATTTTTTTCAAAAAAATGACAACCTCAATGAACCATCCATGCTGCCGGGTGTTATAATTACAGAAAATCGTTTCATGATGTTAGGTTAGTTAGAAAGTTAAGAAGGCTGTCGATGTGAATCGGCAGCCTTTTCTGCGTTTATGGATTCGTGTTGCTATAATTTACAAATCCCTTTTACTATATGAGATGTAATCCAACTTATTGAGTAAATCCGAAGCAAGGATGCTTGAATCAGCATCCGCGTTTTGTGCAAATTCCTTCAATATCTCAAAGGTTAGCTGAGGATTGACCGGATATAGATAGTCGGCAACCCAATTACAAATCTCCGGGGAATAAAATTCATCCGAATATGATACCAATTCTTTGATTAATCCATGATCAGAGAGATAATTGATTGTCGTCATTATATCTTTGCTTAGGGCATGGTGGTCTCCTGGCGAGGGATATTCCACATAATTCTCGAATAGTTCAAATAAATATTCGAAAGCAGTGGAGTCATCCTTTATCTGAAGAGGTGGCATCACTTTTTCAAACTCCTCTTCTGTAATCATAGATGATCCCTTGTCGTTGAATACATCTATTCCCTCATCTATCTTTTTGTTAAATTCTTTTGACAAATTATCTGGATCAAAGATACTGTTTAAGATTTCAGTCGTTTGTGGAGTCATATATATGGCTCGCACGGGGCTGCCTTTGTAAATTTCAGCGAGGTAAGAGGTGTCGTTATTCTTATTCCGGAAATAATAGCATTTTTGGTAGTTCTTATTCTCCTCGTCAGAAAGAATTTTCTTCAAAATATCTATCGTATTTCTGTCGGCATCACGTTTATTCATCTCGATCACAAGATTGATCTGTATCCCCACATTCTCTTTCATGAAATGGCAGGTGGCCTTTATTCCTGAATTTTTAAGGACGTTTTTGAGGTGCTCCACACGTCTCTGTCCCTCATTCTCCGCATCTGTAGGGGAAAGCCAGAGAGTTTTCATTACAATAAATTGTTTCTCCTGCCTTTGTAATACAAAAATGGAATCAGTGCTTTCATCATGGTAAGAATACTTCTTTGCTTTTTGGCGAAAACTGCTTACATGAGTCTCCACACTTGGATCAATCATCCTTATCCTGCGGCAAAACCAATATTGATCAAGATTCCCAAGTTTTGTTATCAACATAAGTATAATAATGGTTATTACAGGAGTCAGGAAAGTACTGTAATCTATTTCTACCCCCAAATAATCACTTAGCCATACGATAAGGAATATCACCAAAGCGACTCCCAATATACCGGCTATACAATAAAGGACATTACGATATTTTCTGAAAAATCCTTGTAACGGTTTTGATTCATTATTATGAGACATACTCTGCATGGTGCTTAGGTTTATAAGATTGGCAATTAAGTTTAGAAAATAACAATCATAAAAATGGTTGAATGAAGTTTAGATAACTTCGTTTGCAAAGTTAACTAAAAATAAATTAAACAGATAGAAAAAGTGATGGAAAAATATCAAAAAAAATCACCACTTAATGAACCGAATGGCAACAGTCGATGTTATAATTACAGAAAATCGTTTCATGATGTTAGGTTAGTTAGAAAGTTAAGAAGGCTGTCGATGTGAATCGGCAGCCTTTTCTGC
>NZ_SRYB01000032.1:0-54390 GCF_004793975.1 Lepagella muris | reverse complement strand
GGTGTTGACGCTCCGAAAACTCACCTCTGTTAACAATAATTTTTAAACAACCTCTTATAATAAATTGGAATATAGAACTAAGGAATCACGCTATTCACATAAAAGAGAAGTCTAAAATATGAGGGTGAATATTGAGGGTGATTGTTTTGCTATAAATTTCTTTTTATTCTTTTGTTTCTTCGTGTGAAGATGATTCTTTGTGGTCTCTGCGGTCTCTGCGGTTTTATCTGTGGTTTCGCGCTTTGCGCTCACACTTGAAACAAAACGGCTACGCTTTGGCCGACTTTCCATTTAGAGATCGGGGGGGGATCGAGTCGGAAAGGCAGTCGGGATGGGGAGTTAGAGGGGTGTGATGAATTCGATGGGGACGGTGGCGGTGACGCGCGCGCCGCCGAGACTGCTGAAGGTGAGGCTCACTTTGTAGCGGTCGTGGGAAATTTTTTCTATTATGCCTACCTGTCCGACGGCGTTGCCGTGCGTGATGCGGGCGGTGCGCCCTTTCTCTATGGCGGGAAGGGCGGTCTGTCGTGTGGGGAAGTGGTAGGTGATGGTGTCGGTGCTCACTTCGCAGAGGAGCATGAAGGTGAGCATCTCGCGGTCGGAGATGGGTGCGGGGAGAGAGGTGGCGGGATGCGTGTAGATGTATGCGTCGGCTCCGAGGTAGCGTTTGAGTTGCTGCGCCACGTCTTGTGTGCAGTTGATGAAGAGTAGCGACCCCATGAATGTGGGACGCGTGGTCTTTCGCTTCTTGCCGGGGAGTTTCTTGTCGAGTGCCGCATCGGGGGGTGGTACGAATGACCGGAATGCCTCGCCGCGTAGGAAGGGTATCTGCGGACCGAAACTCTCTGCCATCGTCATGGAGTCTTCGGCATAGCAACGCATCACGTACCAGTGGAGGCGTTCGTCGGAGATACGGTTGGCTACGGTGAGCCTCGTCTCATCGATCCGCCATTGCTCGTATTGCTTTTTCCCGGTGAGTTTCTTTGCCATGTCGGTTTCCACCTGTATTGAGGCGGCTATCAGATCGGCTGGTATGTCGCATTTACGTGCGGCGGAGATCCAAGCGTCGGCAGCTGTTGCCGGGGAGAGTGTGGAGGATAGTCCGGCAAGCTGTCCGATGATGGATAGATTGTCGGAGAATCCCTTTACATCAAGCGATTCAATACATTTGGTGAATGACTTGCGGGTGCGCAGTTCAAATCTGCGGAGTATGCGACGCTGATGAGGGAGCACGGGGCGAAGCGTACCTTCCGCTGCCATGCTCTTCATGCTGTCGATGGGGAGGGCTGCGGAGAAGAGGGAGTAGAGGAATATGTCGAGTGAGTTCTGGAGGAGCGGCTGATCGGAGAGATCGAGCGAAGCAAGACGCACCACCTCATCGAATGGCATACTCCTTTCCATTGTTACGTTTTTTGAACCCAAACCGTTGAATGCTGCCTTAAACTTGGATGCGTTCTCCTTTCCGAATGAATCTTTCATGACGGCGCGGAAACTCATCTGGAAGAGTTTCACGGATGAGGGGGTCACACCTTCGCGCACGAGAAAATCGCCGAAGTCGGCTACAAAGCCGGGGTTGACGGCGTTGAGGTCGAAGTCGGGTGCGTCGACGAATTGCTCAAGACGGTTGAGCATCGCGAGGTAGTAGCGTGCCGTGCTTTTTGATTTTGAGTCGGCGACACGCTGACGCAGTGATTCTACTGAGATAAGCACTGTGGAATTAGCTTTATTTCGGTGTGGAATCGTGGAAGGGTTCGGGGTGAAATCCGGTATTGAATCGCACAAAAAATTAAAACAACCGTTTTTTTGAGCAATTCTTCGTCTCCCCCGGAAGTTGCTTTTTGATAGTGATTCCGGAGTGACGATTAGTGCGAATCAATTGGTTTTCATTCGCTTGGATATGTAAGTAGGATGAAGACATCTGTCTTTTCCTTTTTTGTTGCGATGGTCTGCCGAGATGAGGAGTGATGGTTGTGTCGGCAGTCGCTTTTATTTGGAACGCAAATTTAGGCATTTTATTTGGTTTACGCAAATTTTTATGACATCATGCACATCATGTTGTGACATCATGCACATGTCAGGCTCATATCAGGCACACGTCAGGCACAATATTATTTTCAGGTTGCGTGTTTGGTTCGGATTTTGTAATTTCGCGACAGATTAATTCTTATGATTAATTTTTTATTATGAGCAATTGCGGAATCAATTCTGTGCATGACGAGTTTGACCGTCTGCATCTTTGGCATCCATATACTTCCACTCATGACCCTCTGCCGACTTATCTTGTTGACCATGCGGAGGGTGCGGAGATCGTATTGGCTGACGGCACCCGTCTTATCGACGGTATGTCGTCGTGGTGGTGCGTGATCCACGGCTATAACCATCCGGTTCTCAACAAGGCGATCGCTGACCAGACTGCGAAGATGAGCCATGTGATGTTCGGAGGTCTGACCCACTCCCCTGCCATTGAGCTTGGGAAACTTCTACTATCGATTCTTCCACCGTCTATGAACCATATCTTCTATGCCGATTCGGGAAGCGTCGCCACGGAGGTGGCGATGAAGATGGCTGTGCAGGCGCAGAATAATCCGCGCAGAACGAATTTCGCCACTATCCGCTCCGGGTATCATGGTGACACGTGGAACGCCATGTCGGTGTGCGATCCGGTGACGGGCATGCACGGGGCTTTCGGACCGGCATTGCCGGTGAGATTTTTCGCTGATGCTCCGGCGTGTCGCTTCGGTGAGGACTGGGACCCGAAGGATTTCGACTCTATGGCTCGTCTGCTTGACGAGCATGGGGATGAGTTGGCGGCTGTCATCCTGGAGCCTGTGGTGCAGGGTGCGGGGGGAATGCGTTTCTATCATCCGCAGTATCTTCGCGAGCTGAGGCGTGCTTGCGATGAGAAGGGTATCCTGCTCATATTCGATGAGATTGCCACCGGATTCGGGCGGACGGGGAAACTCTTTGCGTGGGAACATGCGGGAGTGGAACCCGACATAATGCTCATCGGAAAAGCCTTGACCGGAGGTTACATGACGTTCTCTGCAGTGGCTGCCACGGCGAAGGTCGCCGACATGATATCGTCGGGCGAGGCGGGAGTGATGATGCACGGTCCCACATTCATGGGGAACCCGCTTGCTTGCGCGGTGGCACTCGCATCGGTAAGGCTGCTGCTCGCCTCCCCGTGGCAGGAGAGGATCAAGCGCATCGAGAGCATCATGAAGGAACGTCTTGAGGAGGCACGCAATTATCCCAACGTGCGCGACGTCAGGGTGCTCGGTGGTATCGGCGTGATTGAGACGGAGCAATACGTGGATTGCGGTGAGTATCAGAAGCGTTGTGTGAAGGAGGGGGTATGGATACGCCCATTCGGTCACAATTGCTACATAATGCCTCCATATATGGCAGTCAGCGACAGCCAGGTGGAGAAGCTCTGCGATGCGTTGCTTAAACTGACAAGAGAGATGCCATGCCGGAAATAAAGGATATTCTCGCGCAACTTGACGGTGAGAACCGTCTGCGCACCATACCGCATGAGGCAACAGGGATGATTGCCGACCTATCGTCAAACGATTACATGGGTCTCGGTGAACTCGGCGACGGATTCCGTGAGGAATTTCTCAACCGTTTCCCCGATGCTGCATTCACATCGTCGGCATCGCGTCTGCTGTCGCAACGTCAGAAGTATCATTTCTCCCTTGAGGAGATGCTTGAGGGTCTTTACGGTAAACCTGCACTCCTGTTCAATTCCGGCTACCATGCCAACGTGGGTTGCACCGGTGCACTCACGCTACCCGGTACGCTCTTCGTATGCGACAAGCTGATACATGCCTCTATGGTGGATGGACTCAGAATCGCAGGGAGCGTGTTCAAGCGATTCCCCCACAACGACCTCTCCAAACTGGAGATGATCCTGAGTAGGGAATGTCGGAACTATGAGCACGTTGTGGTGATGGCGGAGTCGATCTACAGTATGGATGGCGATGAAGCCAACCTAATGAAACTTGTGAAACTGAAACACCTCTACCCCAACCTACTCCTATATATAGATGAGGCGCACGCCTTCGGTGTGCGCGGAGAGAGAGGACTCGGAGTGGCGGAAGAGAAGGGGCTTATCGATGAGATCGACTTGCTTATCGGCACGTTCGGTAAGGCTGCCGCCTCTGCCGGAGCGTTTGCCGTATGTAGTGAGGAGATGAAGAGTCTGCTCGTCAACTGCGCCCGTCCATTCATATTCTCCACCGCCCTACCCCCAGTCAATGCCGCGTGGAGCATACTAATAACGGAGAAACTCGTCGGGATGAAGCGTGAACGGCTCCACCTTGCGGAGCTTTCCCGCCGGTTCTCATCGCGCATAGAGGAGATTTCCGGCGTGCCTACCGGATCCACCTCGCAGATAATACCCTATCTCACGGGGGATGCCGCACGCGCCATTGCGATAGCCCGCACTCTGAGAGATGCCGGATTCCTCGCGTTACCGATACGCCGCCCCACCGTGCCGCCGGGGGGTGAACGGATACGCTTCTCGCTCAACGCGAATCTTGACATGAAGAAACTATCCCCGCTTTTCGACGTATTGCGGGATGAAAGAATATTTATCAATGAGAATTGAATGGTTAGCTAAAGAGGGGAACAATCGGCTTATCCTCATATTCGCCGGATGGGGTACGGATGCCTCGTTCTACGTGGGATGCCTCCACGAAGGATGGGATCTCGCCGTGGCATCGGGGTATTCTGATCTAAGTTTTCCGGATGACATACTGCTCCCCTACCACTCGGTGGTGGTCTTCGCCTGGTCGATGGGGGTATATGCCGCCTCGCGGGTGATGACTTCCGACAGGGTGGCACTTGCCCTGGCGGTCAATGGTACGGAATCTCCTGCCGATGACCGGTCAGGGATACCGACAGCCATCTTCGACGGCACCGCCGACAGTCTGAACGAGAGGAATCTGATGAAATTCAGGCGACGCATGACCGGGAAGGATTACGATAACGTCCGCACGCGGCTGGAGGGTTGCGTATACGGCATAGAGCAACTGCGCGACGAATTGAGGTGGATACGTCAGGAATCGTCCGTATCATACGGTGGTAGGCTACGCTGGCAGAGGGCATACATAAGCACCGGTGACCTTATCTTCCCCCCTGAGTCGCAGCGGAGGGCATGGATGCAGAATCCATATAGTCCGGAGATTGTGACTCTCGACGCCCCTCATTACGTCGACATGAGCGAAATCATACATTCCATCCTTCCGGCAGGTAGGAAAGTGGGTGAACGTTTCATGAAAGCCTCCCCCACCTACGACTCGCAGGCGCATGCCCAACGCGAGATCACAAGGCATCTTGCAGAGTTGGGTCCGAAGGATGATGCCTACCGCCGAGTCGTGGAGATTGGTCCGGGCACCGGTATGCTCACGCGCATCATCGATGAGAAATGGCACCCCACGGTCATGGAACTTGTAGACCTCTACCCTACCGGACGCTTTGACATCACCGCCGAGCAACGTCTGCACATAGCCAATGCCGAGGAATGGATAGAGTATATGGCGGAGAGGGAACCGGGGAGTATCGATGCCATAGTGTCGGCATCCGCAATACAATGGTTTGCTGACCCACGCCGCTTCTTCCGCAATGCGGCACGTCTGCTCCGCCCCGGAGGACTGTTGCTCTGCTCCACTTTCCTCCCCGACAACATGAAGGAGTTGCAACGGATCTCACCCTACGGACTCGTCTACCGCAGCCGCGAGGAGCTGGAGGAGTATCTTGATGAATATTTCCATACCGCTAAGCTATCGGAGAAACGGATAGAGATGAGATTCGACAACGCACGCGACACTCTCCGACATCTCCGGCAGACAGGCGTCGGGGGCACGGCGCGTGCTCAGGTCAGCATATCCGCACTACTGGGCATGATGCCTACAGAACTGACATATCATGCCCTCTGCATAGCGGCTGAGAGACGAAATACAGACTGACAAATTACATTTTGACAGGTCAAGTATCATCCTTACCCTAAAATCATGTGTTTAGGATACTTATTTGTCTTAAATAAATACAAATATACAAATATTTTTATCTAACTTTGCAGCATACAATCAATACTATTTCTAAACTAAACCATGGTAACAACACTTTTAATCATCTTCATTGTCGGCTATATCCTTATAGCCTCTGAACACGTGCTCGGTGTGAACAAGGCAACCTTCGCGCTGATCATGTGTGGACTCCTTTGGGCAGTCTATTCGTTGTGTACCCACGATCCCAACATCTCGTCGGAAATGGTGGAGGCACTCGGCGACACCTGTGAGATTGTCGTCTTCCTTATCGGAGCGATGACAATAGTGGAGCTGATCGACCGCTACGGCGGCTTCAAGATCATGATTGACAAGATCCATGCGTCCAACAAACGGAAACTACTCTGGATCCTTGCTCTTGTGGCATTCTTCATGTCGGCGGTGCTCGACAACATGACCACCACCATCATCATGGTCATGATGCTCCGGCGTATGCTTCAGGACCAGAAGGAACGCTGGATGTTTGCCTGTACGATTGTATTGGCGGCAAACGCAGGCGGAGCCTGGTCTCCTATCGGCGACATCACTACCATCATGCTCTGGATGAAGAACTACGTGTCATCCGTCGATCTTATCGAGAATCTTCTCCTCCCGTCGCTTGTATCCGTAATCGTGCCGGTATTCATCGCCAGCCGCATGATACCCACCTCGCCCATGGAGGAGCGCAACAGTCAGGACAACCGTATAGGCTACGACATGTCGAAGGAGCATCCGAAAATCTCAAGAGTGATACTATGGTGTGGCATCGGCGGTCTGCTTTTCGTGCCGGTGTTCAAGGCTACGACTCATCTCGCCCCCTACATGGGTATCCTTCTCTCGCTTGGTGTGCTCTGGCTCATGACGGAGCTTCTCGTGCGCCACTATAAGCTTGACGGCAAGATCGAGGGGAGAATCTCGCAGGTTATGCGTAATATCGATATGTCTACTATCCTGTTCTTCCTCGGCATCCTTATGGCAGTGTCCGCACTGAGTCAGGCAGGCATACTTGGAGAACTTGCAGGATGGCTCAACAATACAATGCACAACGTCTATGCAATCAACGGTATCATCGGTGTGTTGTCATCCATCGTGGATAATGTTCCGTTGGTGGCAGCGTGCATGGAGATGTATCCTGTGGCTAATGATGCCATGATAGCTGCGGCAAGCGATCCCGCCTATACAGCTCTGTTTGTGGAAGACGGTCTGTTCTGGCATCTGCTCACATTCTGTGCCGGTGTCGGTGGGAGTATGCTCATCATCGGTTCGGCAGCAGGAGTCGTTGCGATGGGCATTGAGAAGATACCGTTCATGTGGTATCTCAAACGCATCACCTGGCTTGCATTCAGTGGCTACATCGCCGGTATCGCCATGATATGGCTGATGGATCTGATTCTGAACTAAACGCTGATATTTAAATAATATATAATCGCATATTGAAGTAGGGAAATTTGAAAAAATTTCCCTACTTTTGCATTGTAGTTGTCCAAGCCCCAACTCCGTTTCATCAAAATATCCATTGCGAATGAAAACACAAGATTACCCGATAGGCATACAGACTTTCCAGACAATCCGTGAGGAAGGTTAGTTACGAAAAAAGGACGTGTCTCGACGAGACACGTCCTTTCTGTTATAAGGATTATTCGAGGATTACTTGCGGAGATCTTCCTCTACCTTTGTCATTTCGGGATCCTGACCCCACTGCTGCTGAGAAAGACGCTTGTAGTTGTTGTAGCGCCAGCGAGCGTTGTCCTGTGCTGCCTGGAAGAGCTCATCGGCTGCGGCAGGCTGCATCTTGTAGAGCGATGCGAAACGAACCTCACCCTTGAGGAAGTCGTTGAACTTGCTCCAATCCGGCTCCTTGCTGTCAAGTGAGAACGGATTCTGACCGGCGTTCTCAAGCTCGGGATTGTAACGCCAGAGGTGCCAGTAGCCACATTCCACTGCCTTCTTCTCCTCTTCCTGTGCGCGACCCATACCGGCTTTCAGACCGTGGTTGATACAGGGAGCGTAAGCAATGATCAAAGAGGGACCATCGTATGCCTCTGCCTCACGGATAGCCTTAAGAGTCTGAGCATTGTCAGCACCCATAGCCACCTGTGCAACGTAAACGTAGCCGTAAGTGGTAGCAATCAGACCAAGGTCTTTCTTGCGGATTCTCTTACCTGCGGCAGCAAACTTAGCGATAGCTGCAATAGGTGTAGATTTGGATGACTGACCACCGGTGTTGGAGTAAACCTCTGTGTCGAGCACGAGGATGTTGACGTTCTTGCCGGAAGCGATCACGTGGTCAAGACCACCGAAACCTATATCGTAGCTTGCACCGTCACCACCGATGATCCACTGGCTGCGCTTGGGCAGATAGTGACCAAGTTCCAATACCTGCTTAGAAAGCTCGCAACCTGCGGCGGCACCCTTCTCTGCCTCTGCGATGAATGCTGCTGCTCTCGCGCGTGAGAGTGCGCTGTCGTCGCGGTCGGCACGCCATGCAGCTGCTGCATTCTTGAAGCTCTCGGGAGCCTCAGATGCCTCGATCTTTCCGCAGATCTCATCAAGACGGGCACGCATCTTCTCGTAAGCGAGGCTCATGCCGAGACCGAACTCACAGAAGTCCTCAAAGAGGGAGTTCGCCCAAGCCGGACCATGACCATTCTCATCCTTGCAATAAGGAGTAGAAGGAACTGAGCCGGAATAGATAGAGGAGCAACCTGTAGCGTTGGCTACAATCTCATGGTCGCCATAAAGCTGAGTGATAAGCTTCACGTAAGGAGTCTCACCACAGCCGGAACATGCACCGGAGAACTCGAAGAGAGGCGTTGCGAACTGGCTGTTCTTAACGTTTGCCTTGATGTCAACAAGGTTTTTCTTCGACTTAACGTTCTTTGTGAGGTAATCCCAGTTAGCCTGCTGAACGAGCTGACCCTCCTCATGCTTCATTGAGAGAGCCTTGTTGCCCTTCTTGCCCGGACATACGTCAACACAGTTGCCGCAACCGAGACAGTCAAGCACGTCGACCTGCTGAACGAACTTCATGCCCGGGAACATCTTACCGATAGCCGGGATAGCGTGCTCGTCGCCAAACGGAGCTGCCGCCATCTCTGCCTCATCAAGCACGAACGGACGGATTGCAGCGTGAGGACATACGAACGAACACTTGTTACACTGGATACAGTTCTCAGGATTCCATTCGGGAACGAATGCTGCCACACCACGTTTCTCATAGCGTGCTGTGCCCTGACGCCATGTGCCGTCGGGGTTCTCCTTGAATGTAGACACTGGAAGAAGGTCACCATCCTGTGCGTTGATCGGGAAGACAACGTTTGTGACAAACTCGGGAGCATCTACCTTGGCAGGTGCCTCCTCAGGGAGATTAGCCCATTCGGGATCCACGTCAAGTTTCTTGTATTCTCCGCCACGGTCAACAGCCGCATAGTTCATGTTGACGATATTCTCACCCTTCTTGCCGTAAGACTTAACAATGAATTTCTTCATCTGCTCAATAGCAAGATCTACGGGGATAACCTCTGTGATGCGGAAGAATGCGCTCTGGAGAATAGTGTTCGTGCGGTTGCCGAGACCGATCTCCTGTGCAATCTTGGATGCGTTGATATAATATACGGTGATATTGTTCTGTGCGAAGAGTTTCTTCACCTTGTTGGGAAGATTCTTAGCAAGCTCCTCACCCTCCCAGATAGTGTTGAGAAGGAATGTGCCGTTGGGCTGGAGACCACGAGTCACGTCATACATATTGAGGTAAGCCTGAACGTGGCATGCCACGAAGTTAGGAGTAGTCACCAGATATGTAGAACGGATAGGCTCGTCGCCGAAACGGAGGTGAGAGCAAGTGAAACCGCCCGATTTCTTGGAGTCGTAAGAGAAGTAAGCCTGGCAATATTTGTCGGTGTTGTCGCCGATGATCTTGACAGAGTTCTTGTTGGCACCTACAGTACCGTCAGCACCAAGACCGAAGAACTTAGCCTGGAACATACCCTTGCCGCCTACGCTGATCTCAGGGAGAAGCGGGAGTGAAAGGAATGTGACGTCATCAACGATACCGATGGTGAATCCATGCTTAGGCTCGGGAAGAGCGAGATTCTCATATACGGAAAGGATCTGAGACGGAGTAGTGTCCTTAGAGCTGAGGCCGTAGCGTCCGCCGACGATGAGAGGAGCGTTCTCCTTGCCTGCGTAGCATTCAACCACGTCAAGATAGAGAGGCTCGCCGTTAGCTCCCGGCTCCTTAGTGCGGTCGAGCACTGCGATACGTTTTGCAGTCTCAGGCACGGCAGCAAGGAAATGCTTTGCAGAGAACGGACGATATAGATGCACAGTCACGAGACCGACTTTCTCACCCTTTGCGCGGAGATAGTCGATAGTCTCACAGATGCACTCGGATACAGAGCCCATAGCGATTATCACGCGCTCAGCCTCCGGATCGCCATAATAGTCAAAGAGACCATAATTGCGACCTGTGATCTTCGACACCTCTTTCATATAGTTTTCAACCACCTCGGGCACTGCATCATAGTAAGAGTTGCAAGCCTCACGGTGCTGGAAGTAAACGTCGGGGTTCTCTGCCATACCGCGAGCTACAGGAGCATCAGGGTTGAGTGCGCTCTTGCGGAACTGAGCAAGCGCGTCGCGGGCGATAAGCGGAGCAAGATCATCCTGATCTATTGCCTCGATTTTCTGAATCTCATGAGATGTGCGGAATCCGTCGAAGAAGTTTACAAACGGAACACGGCTCTTGATCGTAGAGAGGTGGGCGACTGCGGCAAGATCCATAACCTCCTGCACTGAGCTCTCGCACAACATTGCGAAACCTGTCTGACGGCAAGCCATCACGTCTTGATGGTCGCCGAAGATGCTAAGCGCATGAGAAGCGAGCGCACGGGCTGAAACATGGAACACACATGGGAGAAGTTCACCTGCAATCTTATACATATTGGGGATCATCAGGAGCAGACCCTGTGATGCTGTGTAAGTTGTCGTGAGGGCACCTGCCTGGAGAGAACCGTGAACGGCACCTGCTGCGCCTGCCTCGCTCTGCATCTCCTGCACGAGCACTGTCTCACCAAAAATATTCTTCCTGCCGGCAGCTGACCAGTCATCGACATACTCAGCCATCGTTGACGACGGAGTGATAGGATAGATAGCTGCAACTTCAGTAAACATGTAACTGATATGCGCAGCTGCCTGGTTACCGTCGCAAGTCAGGAATTGCTTTGCTTTGCTCATAGTTATTAAAGTTATTAAATTTGAGATATTCTGATCTTTTCTTTTATTTTCTTTTATTTCATCCGGCTTGATAGCAGTAGTTTTTATCGCTATCCTCGCTTTATTACAGAATGCAAAGATAACAAAATCTCCGGATTTTACCAAAACAATCGTCTATTTAATTTTAAGTCAATCCATTATGACAACAAATTATCAGTTATTCCAAAGATTCGGGAGAACAATGCTGTCATTTTGTCAGCATTCTCCCCCTTTCTCGTTATAAAATTTTATGACATCGGGATTATTTCAACGGGCTGATACGCCGTTTCTCCCCTTTCAACTTCTTCCCTTCGATAGAGTTAAGCAATCCTGCCACCTCTCCCTCCTTAACTGCCACGAGGGAATAATGGTCGTAGACGTTGATCTTTCCTATCGAATCCGCAGACACGCCGCCCTCCTTTATAAGGAAGCCGAGAATATCTCCACGCGACACCTTTTCCCTCTTGCCTGCCGACACGTAGAGCGTCATGAACCGTGAACGCAACGCTCCGGATGCCGTCGAATCTAGTGAATATGTGTCGTCAAAATTCACAAAATCCTTGACCTCCTCATCTGGACCCACGAGAAGATAGACATCGCCCTCCTCCTCCACACGCGCTGTCCGTCCATTGCGGTGGGTGTAGGCTTCAGGCGTGAGCGGCTGATGATAATGTATCACTGATCCCACCCTCTCTATGTCAAGACCTCTTGCAGCAAGGTCAGTGGCTACAAGTATCGGGCAACTCCCGTTGTTGAAAAGGGCGAGTGCCGTCTCTCGGTCACGCTGGTCAAGCGCACCATGATACAGCACTGCTGATACCCCCTTGCGCTTCAGGAAATCTACCACACGTTCCGCGCTCTCCCGATGATTGACGAATATAATACTCTTTTCCGGTGCGTCCCCCGTATTTATATTATTAAGGAGCGACAACAACGTGTCGAGCTTATCCTTACCGTCGGAATCCACACGGTGCACACTCATCCTCTCGCGCAATCCGCTGTTCTTGTCGCGGAAATCAATGGTGTGTGGGTCGGTGAGATTAAGGAAATCCGGAAGCACGTCTGCCGACGTGGCTGACGTCAGTATGTAGCGGCTCACATTCTTCATCCTCTTGACGAGTTTTCCCATCTCCTCGTCAAAACCGAGTTCAAGAGATTTGTCAAACTCATCAAGCACGAGAATCCTGACCGGCAGAAGATCCACATTGCGCCTAACGGCATGGTCAAGCAGACGTCCCGGTGTCGACACAATTATATCGGGCACCACCTTCAGACTGTTGACCTCATCCTCCACATTATGTCCGCCATAAAGGGCTACCACCCTGAGTCCGACAGCCACCTCTCTCATTACGCCGGCTATCTGCACCACGAGTTCACGCGACGGGGCAATCACCACACACTGCACCCTCCCCGTAGAGGGCTTCATTATCTTCATCACCGGGAGCGTGAACGCCAACGTCTTGCCGCTTCCCGTAGGTGACAATAGGATTATATCGCGCGGTTCTGACGCACACGCCATCATCTTCTGCTGCATCTCATTGAGCTCGCTGATGCCAAGACGTTCTCTCACCGCCGGTAGAAATTCTTTCTCTCTCATTACGTTTGATATTTTTTCATCCGCTCATGCCATCAGCATAAAGGCACAAGCGGATAGCGATAGTTTATAGTTATAACGTTTCTCATGCCGGCATGGGTCACGCCTCACGATATTTGCGACCAGTCAACAGTACGGGCAAAACGCATGGAAAGTTCCGATGCCATAACCGACACCCAGAAATGATCCACCGGCAACGGCGTCATATCCCCCTGCATTGCCGGAGTAGCCACGCATCCAGGAGCCAGCAACGACGGATTGCCACGCAAAACGGCGAGAGCCGCCTCCCGCGCACGCGTAAGTATCTGCCCGTCGCGTGCCAGATCCGCCACTTTCAGGTTGAACGCCAGACCACTCTGCTGCGTGCCTTCCATGTCGCCCGGCCCGCGTATCTTCATATCCGCCTCAGATATGAGGAAACCGTCGGTCGTCTCTGTCATTATGGCAAGACGTTTCTTCGTGTCAGCCCCCGATTTTATCTTACCCATCAATATGCAGTAGCTTTGGTCGGCTCCACGCCCCACCCTACCGCGAAGCTGATGCAGCTGCGACAGTCCGAACCTCTCGGCATTCTCTATCACCATCACAGATGCGTTAGGCACATTCACGCCTACCTCTATGACCGTCGTTGCCACCATGATACGTGCCTCTCCTCTCACGAAGATATCCATCTGATGATCTTTCTCCGCAGGTTTCATCTTGCCATGCACAAAACATACGCGATAGCCGGGGAATGTGTCGCACGTGCGCTGATAGCCCTCCTCCAGACTTTTCAGATCCAGTTTCTCATTCTCCTCTATAAGGGGATATACGATATAGATCTGGCGTCCGGCACGTAGTTCACGGAATATCAGGCGGTCAACTTCCATCCGGTTTGAATCGTAGCGGAGCAATGTAGTGATCGGCTTCCTTCCCGGGGGCAACTCATCTATAACCGACACCTCAAGATCGCCATACACCGTCATCGCAAGCGTGCGCGGAATCGGTGTGGCGGTCATCACAAGGACGTGGGGCACCTTCTCCGACTTATGCCACAGTTTACCACGCTGCGCCACTCCGAAACGATGCTGCTCGTCGATCACGACAAGTCCAAGAAGATGAAACTGTACGCTATCCTCTATCAAGGCATGAGTGCCTACGATTATGTCAATCTCTCCCGACAAAAGACCCGCATGAATCTCCCTGCGGGCTGCCGCACGAGTGGATCCGGTCAGCAACGCCACCTTCACCCCAATCGGACGCGCCCACTCCGTAAGCGATGCGAAATGCTGCTGCGCAAGAATCTCGGTGGGAGCCATCAATGCTGCCTGACAACCGTTGTCTACAGCCATGAGCATCGACATGAACGCCACCATCGTCTTCCCCGAACCGACATCACCCTGCAAAAGACGGTTCATCTGTCTGCCTGTCTTCATATCGGCACGTATCTCTTTAAGCACCCTCTTCTGCGCTCCCGTCAGTTGGAACGGCAATACGTTGAAATAAAAACCATTGAATTTATCCCCTATTTTCGCAAACAGGAATCCCGGAAGTTTTGAGCCGCGCTCCATGGAATAACGCAATATGTGCGCCTCCACATAGAAAAGCTCCTCAAATTTCATGCGCTCCATAGCTTTCTGAAGCATCTGCGCATTCTCCGGAAAATGCATCTGGCGTATCGCCGACTTGAGGGGCATGAGATTATAGCGTGCCACCACTTCCGGAGGCAACGTGTCGGTGATACCCTCATAGCCAGGATGAGACAGGAGGTTGAAAACCAAATTCTGCAACAGACGGGTGGTATAGCCACGCTTGCGCATGGTCTCCGTGATGGAATACACGCCACGGAAACCCGTGGGAGGCTTCGAGGCATCATAGATCTCCACCTCCGGATGCGCTATCGAGTAAGCATTGCGGAAAAGGGTCGGCTTACCGAAAATCACGTAATCCACTCCCGGCTTATATGCAGTGGAGAAAGTGGTTATTTTTGAGAACCATACGGTCTCCATCATCTTCTTGCCGTCGGAGAAAACACCGATAAGGCGTTTGCGCGCACCCTCACCATCTGTATGGAAATTTATGAACTGTCCTTTTATCTGTATGGCAGGCATATCGGTGCCAGACAACTCTGAAATCGCATAAAAACGGCTCCGATCAATATGCCGGAAGGGGAAATAGTAAAGGAGGTCGCGAAATGTCGCAACCCCTAACTCGGAGGCAAGCACCTTTGCACGTGCATCGCCTACCCCTTTAAGAAATTTTATGTCGGTTTCAAAGAAATTTGACATACGTCACATCTGCCGCAACAATCATTCGTCACCGCTGCCGCAACAACAGTGAGGCTATCTCAATATCGCCCGGATTTGTAACCTTCATATTGGCATGGTCGCCGTCAAACAATGCTGTCACATTCCCTGCCGCTTCTGTAGCGGAGGCATCGTCTGAAAACACAGTGTCCGGGAAACGCTGATACGCCCCCTTCAACACTGCAGCGCGGAACACCTGCGGCGTCTGCACCGCTACGTATTCCGAACGGTCTACAGCCTCATTCCCGGCATCGGTCACGCGTCGCAACGAATCAGTGACTGCCACTGCCGGTACTGCCGCGCCGGATTCTGCTCCGGCAACCCATCCACGCGAGATGATTCCTGTGCTGACCAACGGACGGGCGGCATCATGCACCGCCACAAGCACATTGTCAGCCATCGGCACACCCTCAAGACCATTTATCACGGAGGCTGTCCTTGATGCGCCGCCACCCCTCACCACATGAGGCACATGGTCTTCCGGAGGAAGCTGCGACATCAGCTCATCCCACATACCTACGTAATCGGGATGCACCACAAGAATAATGCGGGTGGAGGAATCCGCCTCATGAAAGGCTTTCATCGACCACCACGCCATAGGACGCCCATTAAGCGGGCGGAACTGTTTGGGAAGACCCCCTCCAAGACGGGATCCGGTTCCGCCAGCTACTATGATAGCGTATTTTTCAAAATTCTCGTCCACGACAGATCACATGTTCATGCCGCCGTCTACCTGTATCACCTGACCTGACACGTAGCTTGACAAGTCAGATGCAAGGAAGGTGGCAACGTCTGCGATATCCTCCGGTTTTCCGCCGCGACGGAGAGGAATTTTCTTGCACCATTCCTCACGCACGCTGTCGGGAAGTGCAGCTGTCATGGCTGTCTCGATAAATCCGGGAGCAATTGCATTCGCACGTATGCCACGTGAGCCAACCTCCTGAGCGATGCTCTTCGCAAGCGCGATAAGTCCTGCCTTTGAAGCGGCATAGTTTGCCTGACCTGCATTGCCATGAACGCCTACCACCGACGCCATGTTGATGATAGAGCCTGAACGCTGGCGCATCATGATTGGAAGCACCGCATGGATGAAGTTGAATGCTGATTTCAGGTTGACTGCAATAACGGCATCCCACTGAGCCTCAGTCATACGCATCATCAGACCATCCTTTGTGATGCCGGCGTTGTTCACGAGAATGTCAATACGTCCGAAATCCTCTTTTATCTGATTGACAACCTGTTCTGTCTCTGCAAAATTGGCTGCATTTGACGCGTATGCCTTACATTCCACGCCAAGAGCCTTGATCTCCTCTTCGGTTTTCTTACCATTTTCATCGATCACAAGGTCGGTGAATGCTATATTAGCACCTTCAGAAGCGAATTTCAATGCAATCGCCTTACCGATTCCGCGTGCGGCACCGGTGACAATGGCGGTTTTACCTTCAAGTAGTTTCATTATTGTTATTTTTTTTGGGGTTGTTATTGTTGTTGAGTTTGGTTATATCATGACATCACATGAAAATTTGATATCTCATGATATAACATGTTGAATCATGATATATCATGACGATTTGTCGTATCATGTTATAACATGATTTATCATGATACATCAGCCCTTTCCAACGAGGCTGCATCATGCAGCATCATGCCTAAAAACCTGTCAGAATCTGACGATGAAGCAGCCGCAGGAATAGCCACCGCCAAACACCATCAAGGCAGCCTTGTCGCCTTTCTTGAACTTGTCAAGATTCTGTGTCAGCACAAGTGCAGCCGAGGCCGATCCTGTATTGCCGAGCGTCTCTATATTATTGAGGAAATCATCCAGAGGCTTGTCAAGCTGATGAGCCACCTGAGCCACTATCCGCTTGTTTGCCTGATGGCATATCAGTTTGTTGATATCCTCAATCTTCAGACCCGTATGACCCAGTGATTTCTTCAGTGCATATATCATATACTTGCAGGCATGGATAAAGACATCGCGTCCGTCGGGCATCATTATGCCACCCTCTTTCGGACGAAGCTTCACACCTTCCGGACCCTTGCCAACGTTGCCGAGTCCCTCGGTGAACACGTCGAGTATCTCGACATCATTCTCCGACTCCCTCTCCTTGCTGATGAAGAATGCCACAGCTGCATCCCCCCAGAGGTGTCCTGCCTTATGATCCTTCTCATTGCTGTAATACGTATTGTGCTCCGTACAGATAAGAAGAGCACGCTTAGCCTTTCCGGAAGCGAAATAACCCTCGATCACCTCAAGTCCGTTGATAAACGATGAGCAAGCCGCCGACACGTACACAGCCTTTGCCCCGCTTATGTCATAGTGCTGCTGCGCTACGTGGGCGGGAGTGGCAACGGTGTCGTATGCCGCATAACAGGCTGCCACAATCAGATCCACATCCTTTATAGCGTATGGAAGATTACCAAGGGCATCATCTATTGCGGCAAGTGCCATGGAATCAGCTCCTTCATCAGATGCAGCCTTCGAACGGCTGATTATACCGGTGCGTTGCAGAATCCAACCCGGCTCAAGACCGTTGAGATTCTCGAAATATTCATTGGTTATTCTTGCGGAGGGCACATAATTGCCCATTGAATTTATATACATACTCTGATTTTTTTCATTTTGGATATAGGTGCCATTTCCCGATTCGGGAATGCCTCATCTTTTCTTTATACCGTTAAGAATTATATCTGACACGTAAGATTTCAGCATCCCTTTATCAATGCCTTCATCCGAAAGATTATCCCTGATATAAGGCACGTCAAGACCATGAATCGTCTGCGTGATTATCACCGACGCCTGATTAAGATTTGAAATAGCAAACACACCCTGCTCCACCCCCTCCTGAAGAATGCCGCGAAGCATTGCCGTCTCCTTACGGGTTATGATCTTACGTGCTCGGTCCACTTTTCTGACGTCTCTGAAGAAACCGGCACGCAACGAACCATTACGCGACACAATCTCCCGCATGGCTTCAAAACGGCAATCCACATACTCCATCAGCTTCTCTTCCGGCGTGCATTGGCGTGCCACTATCAGGCGAAGACGGTTGAGAAGCTGATCTGTCTCGCTCTCTATGACCGCATTGAAAATATCTCGCTTACTTTTGAAATATGTATATATGGTTCGCCGTCCCTTGTCGGAGGCTGAGGCTATATCGTTCATAGTTGTGTTCTCGACACCTTTCCTTGCGAACAGCTGACGAGCTACCTCTATAAACTTGTCTCTTGTCTTCATCACCATATTTCGAGAGTTATGCGGTTAGAGATTCTGTCGGAATTGCAAAGAAGCGTTGTAGTGGAAACACTTTGATTGCACATATTCCGATTTATTGAGCAAATTTAGCAATTTTTTTTGACTTGTCTACAATTTTGTAAAATAATTTTTATCCCAGCTTTTAGCCACTGATTTTATTACAAAATTTATTTCATTGACATAGTGATATTTATCTAAATATTTACATAATTTAACACATTTTTATCCCAAAATATTTTGCAGATATCAAAAATAGCCGTAACTTTGCACTCGA
Organism: Lepagella muris; assembly: GCF_004793975.1. NCBI lineage: Bacteria > Pseudomonadati > Bacteroidota > Bacteroidia > Bacteroidales > Muribaculaceae > Lepagella > Lepagella muris. The sequence goes on along the minus strand of NZ_SRYB01000032.1, from coordinate 35,678 downwards.
AATCACATCGCGGGGTGGAGCAGTGGTAGCTCGTTGGGCTCATAACCCAAAGGTCGTAGGTTCGAGTCCTGCCCCCGCCACTAAAAGCCGATTCCTTAAGAATCGGCTTTTTATTTATATATCCTTTTTTCACATGGAAGTTATCTACGAAGACAACCATATTATTGTAATCAACAAGGTGCCCGGTGAAATCGTGCAAGGCGACAAGACCGGCGACACTCCCCTCTCCGAGATCATCAAGAAATATATTAAAGAGAAATACTGCAAACCGGGCAACGTGTTCTGCGGCGTGGTGCATCGCATTGACAGACCTGTGAGTGGGCTTGTAGTATTTGCCAAAACGTCAAAGGCCCTGACACGACTAAACGACATGTTGCGCAAAGGGGAACTGCACAAGACTTATTGGGCTCTCGTGCAGGGGCATCTTGAAAAGGAGGAGGACACTCTGAAAAATTTCCTCGTAAGCGACGGCAGAATAAACAAGACCTTTATTGCGGACTGCAATGCAAAGGATGCAAAGGAATCAATACTGAAATACCGCACCATTGCCAAAGGCGACAGATATACCTTGCTGGAAATTAACCTAATAACCGGACGAAAACATCAGATTCGGGCGCAATTGTCAAATATCGGACATCCGATAAAGGGCGACCTGAAATATGGAGCCCGCAGAAGCAATCCCGACGGTGGCATATCCCTTCTCGCACGCCATATTGAATTCATCCATCCTGTATCGAAGAAGGAGATATCGCTCGACGCTCCCCTACCCTCCGAATTTCAGAAATTCATCTAAGCCATCCTCTGACAATCTTTAGGATTAACGATAATAATAATGGCAACTACATAAAATAATAAAGCCGGATCTTGAGATCCGGCTTTATTATTTTATGTAGTTTTATAAAGTATGCTATAGGAATCTTACACGAGTTCCTCTTTCATCTCCTCTTCAAGCGATACGGGAATATCTTGGTTGACATTCTTCGAACCGATAATAGCATAATAGAAGATATAGACGAGCATTGCAAATATCAGCCAGTAGCTTGATACGTAGCCCACACTACGACCGATCCAGTCCTGGATAAACGGCATGATACCACCCCCGACAACCATAGTCATGAAAAGACCGGATGCCTTGGCTGTGTATTTGCCGAGACCCTCTGTCGCAAGGTTGAAGATACCGCCCCACATCACTGATGTGCAAAGACCGCAAAGGAAAAGGAAGAGCGTCTTCATCGGCACCTCTCCGCTTGTAATGTTGAGTGCGCTGATTTCAGGCGACTGGAATGTGACCTCTTCCGGAAGGATAATGGCGATAAGCACGAGCACGATTGCCACAGCCGAAGCCGTGATAAGCTGGATGCGGGTGGAGATCTTACCACTGATGACCGAGCTAAGGAAACGTCCGATAAGCATCATGAGCCAATAAAGTGCGGCAAGGGAGCCGGCAACGGCTGCTGCACCCTCGAAGCTCTCGCGGCTGATCCATGCGTTCATCTCGCCGGGGATACCGATCTCGATACCCACATAGAAGAAGATAGCGAGGATCCCGAGCTTACAGTGGCGGAATGAGAGCGGGCTGTGCTCATATTTCACATTGCTGAGGTTAGCCTGGGGCTCCTGAATCTTGACAAACGAAATGATGATGAAAGCAAGCACGAAGATCACGATACCGGTCACAACAAGCGGTGCCACAGATGCCATGGTTGTTTCTTTGGTAAGAGTACCCACAAGCACACCGACAAACATCGGGGTCAAAGTGCCGGAAAGTGAGTTGAGCGCGCCACCGGTCTGGATAAGCTGATTACCCTTGTTACCACCACCGCCGAGGAGGTTAAGCATCGGGTTAACAACCGTATTGAGCATACATACGCAGACACCGCAGACAAGCGCACCGAGAAGATAGATGAACAGGTTGAGGGTGGTGGGGTTCTCGCCTCCGATTACGATGACATTATCACCGACCACACTTGAGAGCAACTGGATAGCAAGACCAATCGCACCTACAGCCAATGCGATGAGCGCAGTCTTCTTATAGCCGTAACGGATAAGCATGTTGCCCGCAGGGATACCCATGAAGAGATAAGCGGTAAAGTTCATAAGGTTACCAGCCATACCGGCCCAAGCATATCTGAAACCCCAGATATTACCGAACGGAGCCGCCATGTTGGTCACAAAAGAGATCATCGCGAAGATAAAGAACATCGTGATGATCGCGACAATAGGTCGCTTTTGAGTTGTTTGTGCCATAAAGCAGATTTTAAGTTAAGTTAGTATTATTGTTGTTTGGTTTGTAGTTTTAAGGATAATCGCAACATCTTTAAATATTACTGAAGAGCAATCTCAATATTGGCGCGCCCCGAATATTCTTGTCCCGATTCTCACGATATTAGCCCCCTCATCCACTGCGATTTGCCAATCGCCACTCATCCCCATCGACAGCTTGTCGAATCCTCGCAGCCCGAGGGCGGAATCATCTGCCACCTGATGGAAAATCTCTGAAATACGATGGAAATCCTCGCGTATCCTATCCTCATCATCCGTATTGGACGCCATTCCCATTATTCCGCAGATATGAGTGCTGGTCAGAGTCTCAAACCGCCTTTCCCGGAAATACTCCAGCAATTCCTCCGGATAGAATCCGAATTTTGTCTCCTCCTGAGCCACGTGCACCTGAAGCAGCACATTCGTAACCACCCCTGCCTTAGCCGATTCGGAATCAATCAGCTTCAACAGACGCTCGGAATCAACGCTCTCTATCAGCGACGTCTTGCCTACAAGCATCTTCACCTTGTTGGTCTGAAGATGCCCGATGAAATGCCAGCGTATATCCGATGGTAGCACATCCACCTTCTGAAGAAGTTCCTGCACCCGACTCTCCCCGAAGCATCTCTGCCCGGCGTCATAAGCCTCCATCACGGCTGATGCCGGATGGAACTTAGACACCGCAACGAGTTCTACTCCCGACGGAATTTCAGAACGTACCTCAACTATATTTTGAGCTATTCCCATTATTATTCCCCCGGTTTTTCTGTTTTATCCGACGACAGGTCAAGCGGATACACGTCCATAAGGGGAGTCTCTGCAATCGATGCTATGTCATAGTCAGCCATAGTCCCCTTCATACCCTCCTTGAATCGGGACAAAGCTCCTTCAAGATCTGACGCCTGAGTCAATATGAATGAGGCAGACTTCTTCTCCACGCCACTCTTCTCATCGAGAGTGATGAAATTCACTTTCACCATATAATATTTGTCGGCACTGTCATCAAAGAATATCTCCGAAATCTTGGTCTTCTTAACCGCTGATATCGAAAACTCTCCGGAGATGAACGGAGTCATCTCCTCTATGATACGCGCCTCCGCCTCTGTGAAAGAGAGGGCATCCACCAAATAAGGCTCATTCACTTTCTTTACGGTGCCGTTCTCCATCATCTTGTCGTAACGCACCTTGCATTCAAACCATAATGCCATGGTAATATCTGTTTTTATACTTAAATTTTTTACCAAATCGTTTTACTGGCAAGAATTTATACCATACCAACCAGCTATTAGACCTTAAGGAAAGTCCGGAAAAAATCAAACCCAACGTAAAACTTATTGCAAAGATAATCATTTTTAATATATAAACCGTGATATGGTTCAAACTTTTTACCACCACATGGTCATTTGCGTTTCAAAATGCCACTTATGATATTATATCCTGAAGTCTCGCGAGCTGCACTTCTGGGGTTTACAGTTTATAGTTTAAGGTTTAAGATTCACGGAAATCTACAAATCTTTTCATTATGCAAAATTTAATGACAATAAACCTTAAACCATTTAATTAGAGTTATTAGATAAAAAACTTTGACTATCGGAATATGCGGCACACATTCCAATAGCCAAAGACAATTTACAGGATTCACTTAAATATTTTCAATAGTGAGATGAAGACATATTCACATCTCAAAAATCAACGTCCGAACGTCTTTTCAAGAAATTCTGTCAGATTATTGGGATCATGTCCTCCGAAAACGATCTTTCCCTGCGGATCAATTACCATCATGAAAGGAATGCTGCTTACTGCGTATGACTCGGTAGCCCCTTTCACCCTATCCTTGTCAGCCCATAGCTGCGCCCATTCCATATTTTCCTGTTCCATCGCTTTACGCCATGCCTTTTCATTTGAATCAAGCGATACGGAAGAGACCGTCAGAGCGTCGGAATATTTATTATACAACTCCTTGACATGAGGGATAGCCAAACGACACGGACCGCACCATGATGCCCAGAAGTCAACCAGAAGATACTTATCGTCTTCCATAAGTCCGGAAATACGGCATTCCTTCCCTTCCGGATCAAGAACTGCGAAATCGGTATAGTCTGCACCACGCAAATACTTACGATTATCATCAACTGCCTTTTTAAGAGAATCGTAGCGCGCCTTGTCCCACATTCCTGAAGACGCGGCAAGGATATTATCAAGTTCTGAGGCGGTATACGTGAATGGCGTTCTGAGATTTTCAATCATCAATTTGCCGGATATGCTATATTCCGGATGTCTTCCGACAAAATCCATAATAGCTGCCTTCTCCTTTTTTTGAGCCTCATCCATTGCTGTTTCAAGACGCTTCTCACCTTCCGGACTGGTATCTCGGTTTTCATCGACATACAGATTATAATGAGCCGCCTTGCTTGCAAACATATACGGGAAAAGCTCCGACTTATAATTGGCATACTCCTCCTGTGCCCTTCCTCCGGTCACTGTCACGTTTTTCTCTTTGAGAAACCCATCAGTGCCAAAATAGAAACTGGGGGGTATGCTGTCAAGATGTGCCGCACTGACCCTGATATCCGTATTCTCCACCATAAGCGATATGGCATTACCCATGCCATCCTCTTGGGCAGGCGAAATGAATATCTCACATAATGCCGGAGAGGGCACGGTGCCGGAGAGTGTAAACTTTCCGTTTTTTGCAACAGTCTGGGTATTTATATCCTGTGAGACTTTATCCTTGCTCTTCAGCTCCACAACGCAACCGTCGGGTATTCCCGGAATATCACCAATGATATTAAAGCCTGATGCCATGACCGAAAGTCCACAAGACAACAGAAAAGCTAACAATATATTCCTCATGATATCCATTAAATTATTTAAGTTTCACAAGTTTTCCAACTTGCTTCACTTAAATGGTTTAAGGTTTAATGTTTATGGTTTATGATCATTAAATTTTGTATAATGAAAAGATTCGTGGATTTTCGTGAATCTTAAACCTTAAACTATAAACTTTAAACCACTGAAGTGTAGCTTGCGAAACTTCAGTTAAATTATATTATCTTTCATTCGCCCAAGCGTGATTTTAACATATCCGACACATCATCCGGATTATTGGTGGAGCATATCACTTTCCCCATATCGTCAATAAGTACAAGCCGTGGGATTGTAGTGATAAAGAATGCCTGTGCTCCCTTACCCAACTGTTCTGATCCGGAAAGATGGAACTGACGCCACTCCATATTCTCCTTCTCCATAGCCTTACGCCACGCTTTCTCATTTTCATCAACAGAGACACTGTAGACATCAAGTCTGCCATCATACTTCTTATGCAAATCCCTGACATGAGGAATAGCCTCACGACACGGACCACACCATGACGCCCAGAAATCAATGAATGTATATTTGCCCGGATTCAACATTTGCTTAAAGTCAACGGTCTCACCCTTCGGAGTGGTTGCCGAGAACTGCGGACAATCGATTCCAAGAGCATATTTCAATGCAAAATTACGTCGCTTATTCACCGTATTCACGCGGGCTGTATCCGGACACACCTTAACCAAATCTGCCATAGAATTGATATCCGTTGCATTACGGGTAAACAGATTCTCCAATTCCCTCTGCACGACGTAGGCGGATATATTGTAGTCAGGATGCGCTGCAACAAACCTCAACTTTGCATCAAGGAGTTCCTGCTCCGTAAGTTTCTTTGCTGCATTATATTTCCTTACAGTATCAGGATTAGCATTTGTATCAAAATATTTCCGAGCAGAGAGATAAGAGACTGAATCATTCTGACGTTCCTTCTCTTCTATGGCTGATAGATACTCATTAAACTGCCGCATAATATCTGACCCTGACACCTTAAAGTCCCTCTTACCATAAATGCTGTCGAAATCACACATGCACTCCAACGTCAGCGCGGATGCATCAAGCATAACAGGAGTTGACACTCTCGTCCTGTAGGATTCATCTTTCTTGTTGTAGACTTGGAATAGCAGACTTCCCATCCTCGGCGACTTAATGTCTCCGGAAAGAGTGAACGCTCCTCCTTTCGGATTCGTCTTTGCAAGTTCCACATATTCTCCATTTGGATCCTCTACGTCCATAAGGACAACGCGGACACTGTCAGGCATACCTTTGACATTTCCTGTCAATGAAAATTTTCCTTGCGCGGAAGTCGGAAGACACATCAACATGGCCAATCCTCCCGCCAGCATAATATTCTTTATCATTGCCTTAATTTTTAATGGTTTATATTTTATTATTTTTTATCTATTTTGCATCCTTAACCCATCTTACACTCAGATAGCTGTCGGCACGCATGCAGGCTCGCTGCACTTTTCCATAATTAACCGTAATCCGGCGATAATAGGCCATTGGATAATCAAGGTCATACTTATCGGTAGTGGTGGAAGTCCAATAGTAACCTGACTCCTCCTTGCTATCAAGTTTGACCTCAACCCATCCCAAAACCTGCTTCATGAAACATGCCCCACCGAATCCGAGATTAAGCTGCGTACCGCCATCCTTATTTATAAGCGAATAAGCTACACCCTCTCCACCAAATCCTATGCGGTCGGTGTCTTTCATCCCAAGTGTCCGCTCAAGTTTCTGCCAATCTTCATCTGTCGGCACCCGCCATCCTTCGGGGGCATTTGCTATGGCATCTTCAAGTGTCACAAGATTTCCGTATTCCGGCAGGTAATTCTCAGCATAATCAGTTGCTTCATCAGTGGAAAGCACATTATTATAATCCCAACCATCATAATATGTAGCATCTGCAAGTGAACTGCCATTCTTGGCATTGGTAGTAGTCCAAAGTTGGTCGCCTATACGTACCCAGTCATACACGTTACCCTCATTATCCGTGACTGTGCCACGGTCTGATGGTTTAACATCCGGGAGGTCGTTGCCATCGCTACACGACGCAACTGAGAAAGCGGCAATCGCTATATATAGAAATTGAATGTACTTTTTCATCATTTCACTGCATTAAAGTCAATCCCAATATCTTCAATACACTTCTTAAGAGTATTGTATTTCAACATAATCTGCGGATAATCCTTCCATGTCTCCTCAAAATCCGGATCAAACAGACCGGAAAGGAAACTCTTGAAATCATTGGACTCGTTCTGAAACTCATCATAGGCGGGATCATCCATCCAATCAGGGTAATAATCCAGGAATCCAAGATTATAGATTATCTCCATATCTTGGTTGTCAATCCATTCCGGAGCTGCCTTGGATATATATTCCAGTTCGTAATACTCCTCACTGATTTCAAAGAAAGGAATCAGTTCCGACGACGTATAGTTCAACCTATCTTGAATAAGACTCTGGAGAAGACTATACCCCAGGGACTTTGCCTCATCATCATCGGCTCCTATCCAATCGGTAGCATTTATTCCGAAGCATCGCCAGCAACTGACGTAATCCGCAGGCATATACCTTCCGCTCGAAATCCGTTTTTCCAGATTCTTTACAAGCAAAACAGAATAAGGCTTCATGGAGCCTCCCTCTACATTTATATACGGGATGAAGTATCTCTTTATGAGCTCCGTCACATTGCTTTTCTCCGAGTCTTCAAGCACATCAAAAGTAGGATCATTGTCTGAACTGGAAGTGGTCATCCCCCAATTGAAATCTACTCTTTCCTCCCGCTGCACTCCATATTCATCCGTATAGGTGGCAAGCAGATCGGAAAATATAAGATAAATGCCGGTGTCATCACGGAAACTGCGCCTCAGTTGTGCTTCCTGACTATTGTCGGATGCATCAACCTCAAAATAGTTGGGCTCCGGTGCAGACGGACTCAGTGATTCTGTCCCATCGCCACAGCCTCCTGAGAAGAGCAACGCCGCAACAGAGAGTATTGAAAATATCTTATTCATACGGTTAATCATTGTTATCTGTCATTTTTTAATTATCATTAACTGAAGTTTCGCAAGCTGCACTTCAGTGGTTTAAAGTTTATAGTTTAAGGTTTAAGATTCACGAAAATCCACGAATCTTTTCATTATACAAAATTTAATAATCATAAACCATAAACATTAAACCTTAAACCATTCATCACCAGTCATCACCCCAATCATCCTCATCATCAAGATTGTCAAAGCTGGAGCCATGCACTGTAGTTGTCACAAACGCCTTGCGTGCCGGACGGTTAACATTCCCTAATGAGACCTGATAATTCCGGATTTCTCGCGGTATTGGCAGTGTGTATGCAGCATCGTTCTTTTCAAGTTTATACCAATCCGTGTGGTCATAAGAATAATTTGCCTCATACACGTAGCCATGCACTATCTCTTTGCTCCACGGATAAGGAGCACACACCGTGTAACGACGCAGGTCAAACCAACGGTGCCCCTCAAGCAGAAATTCCCTTGCGCGTTCATCTCGGATTATATCTATAAGAGCGTTTCCGGATGCTGCCACAGCTGCATCTCCACTGAAGCGCGTAGCTCTGAATCGGTTCAGATAATCGCGTGCTGTCTGATCATCCCCCTTATAGGCGGATGCCTCCGCCATTATGAGATATGCCTCCGAGGTACGAAAACAGAACACACTTCCTACTGAGCTATACGGACCCATAGCCTCATTCTGTCCGTTGACCTTACGGAACACATTATCCATACGCTTATATTGGGATTTCCCGATATACCTCTCTTTTCTGTAGTCATTGGAGGCATAAAGAGCCACCATATCATCTGATATAAACAGACCGGGCTCATAATATCTGGCATCCATAAACTGATATGCCACCAGATAATCTCCCATTGAGAAAAGGACCTCGGGCGAAGAGGAATCAAGACATGTCTCCCCTACATTCTTAGCCCCTATGTTCATCAGATCATCGTTATACTCGAGAACTTGCTTGGCCTTAGCTATTGCATTCTCCCAGTCCTGCATATAGAGATAGACCCTGCTCTGGAGAAGGTGTACTGTGTGGACATCCGCTCTGTAGAGAGATTTGCGGGTCGTGCCTTCAAGACATTTCTCAGCATTCTCCAAATCGGAAAGGATTGCACGATATGTGGATTCAAGCGATGAACGGTCAAACTCCACATCCTCTATCACTTCGCTGAACTTCAATGGCATACCCATCTTTGAAGATGCCGTCGCAGGGTCGTATGGTTCACAATACAAGTTCGCCAGCATGAAATAATATATCGCCCTCAGAAAATATGCCTCCCCCTTCACTCTGCTCTTCTCTACCTTATCAGTGGCATCGGGCTCAGGCTGCTCGTCAATAAGCGATATGACCATATTGCAGACATTGATACGAGAATACGGGGTATTGAAATATTTATCATCTCCACCCATATATTTAAACTCCCTGTCCATACCGGTGTCCTGCTGCCAGGTGTAAAACGGAAAGTCTGTCTCTCTTGACATCCAATAATTAGTATCCTTTCCACTCCTGACCTCATCACCCATGAAATGCAGTATGTCGAAATCATCATCTCTGTCACTCTGCGTACTGTAATTCTCTACATAATATCTGCCGGAATGAAGATATGCCGAGCCCAACAGCACCTCGTCAAGATCTTCCCATGAATTGACTTTAGAAAGATCCTGTGAATACTCCTTTAGAAAGGAATCACATGAGGATATGCCCACGGTCAACAGTACCGCTGCAAAGCCACATAATATATCTTTTATCTGTTTCATGATTTTTATTTGTTAGAATGTGATGCCCAGACCGAAAGAGAATCCCGGACGGTCTGATAGCTGTATTGTTGTGAATCCGCCTTGTGTCGGTGTCTGACCTTTAAGTTTCTTGTCGCAGATGGTGAACAGATTCGAACCCGTCACTGTCAGTTCAAGACGCTTGCAACCCCATGGTTTCAACAATGAGATGGGGAAATCATAGGAAAGGCTCAATGTATTCAGCTTTAGATAATCTGCACTCACCACCCGGATATCAGAATAATCATACATGTCCCACGCATTGTCAGCAAATCCGTAGACACCATCTGTATTTGATGACCAATGATCCTGATATTTGAAATAATTCGGATGCAGCTGACCTATGATGGCGGGGATATTTGTATGCAACTCATCACCCGGCTTTATCCAACGCTCAAGATAATCTCGACTGAGATTGTTCTCTGACTTTATCAGACCCTGCTGGGCATAGACTCCGTTGCTTTCCGTGCCGGATCCATACATACCGAAAAGACGTGTCTTGGCACCCAAGCTGTATACGAAGTTGGCATTAAGTCGAAGGTTTTTCCACCTTACCATCGTTGACAGATTACCGGATGCTATCGGCTCACGTGATCCGGAAGCGGTCAGCACGCTCGTAAACGTATCATATTTGCTCAATCCCTTGAGATCTTCCGTGTGATCTGACCAGTCGTCAAACATCGGACCGCCGTCAACCGGGCTAAGTCCCAGAAACTTATAGGAATAGAATGTGCCTACCGACTGGTTCTTCACAATAGCATTGCCGTTAAGAAAATCATTCAGCTCGTAAGTCTCTCCTGCCGGAAGGGTCTTGATCTTGTTGATATAGCGTGAGAAACTTGTAGATACCGTCCAGTTCCAATCGCGGCTGTTGAGTATTCTCCCCGTGATTCCAACCGAATAACCCGTATTGTCTATATTGCCTCCGTTAACCACATAACTCTCATAACCGTTGATTGTGGAAATGGTCTTAGTCATAAAGGCATCCTTGGTATGTTTCCAGTAAAAAGAAGCCTCAAACTGTATGGCACGGTCAAGAAATCCCCACTCGAAGCCGAGGTTATAGCTGTTGGTCTTTTCCCAACGGAGATCCGGATTTGGGTTGCGCTCCACCGTCGACATATACTCGTTGTAGAAATCATTATACGATCCCTTGCGTATTATCATGACCGGCGACTGGTCGGAAAGCATGTTGCCTTGAAAACCGTAGCTACCCTTGATGGAGAAATAATCAAGCCATGTAAACTGACGGAAGAAATCAAGCTGTGCCGCATCAAATGATGCCGAGACTGACCATATCGGAAGGAGCTTATCATTGGCGCGATCTCCGAAACTGTTAGAGCCGTCCACTCTTGCATTTGCATTCAAGAAGATAAGGCGTCGCCAATCATAGCTGGCTGTGATATATGCAGAAAGCACATTCGACTTGCTGTCGGTAATGGAGGGTACATTGTCTGCAAGCCACGACGCATAATTGGTATATTTCGTAAGATCAATACCTTGTGCGAAACTCATACCCCTGTCAGGGAAATAGCCTCGTGTAGTATTGGAATAACCTTTGTAGCCATCGGATGATGCCTCTATACCCACACCTCCACTGAAGCTATGGACTTCGTTGAAATAATGGCTCCAGTCCAATTGGAAACGTGCAGTCCAACTGCGCAGATTGGTATTGGTCACCGAAAGTTCTCCGCCTTGTGGCATTGCACTATATTCATCGGGTGTCTCTCCATACTCACAACCTCTCAACTTGGCAGCATAATACGTATTAGCTCCCCATAAGGAATTAATACCCGTGTTTGAAGCGGTGTAGGAGAATATGGCGTTTGCCGAGAGCCAGTCTGTAAATTTAAATCGGAAATTGGCATTGAATGTCAATTGCTGACTGTTCTGATCCACCCCACTGTTCTCAAGCTCGTTGAGTATATTGAAATTTCTGCCTAATCCTTGATGTTCCCTTTGTTTATAAAAATAGTATGTTCCATCATCATTATAGGCAGGTATGACTCGGCTTGCCCTATATGCATACTGCATCGGTGCGATAGATGATGGTAGTAGCTACGATCGCTGACTGATCCGTTTAGACCAAAACTCGCGGTAATCCATTTGGTGAAATTCACGTCAAGATTCACCATGGCATTATAACGTTTGTTTTTGTTCCCCTTTACAATATCGTCATCATCGGTGAACCCAAACGAAGCGTAATAAGAAGCCTTTGAACCTCCTCCGCTTACAGTCAGGGTGTGCTGTTGAGAGAAACTGTCATGTGTAAGGAGATCAAACCAGTCGGTATTGACCGTCTCAAACCATGCCAACTGAGTGTTAAACTGTTCCTGGCTGATCCTACCACCATAAAGCTCATCCATAAGATATTCATATCCTACAAGCGTATTCGAAGAATTATAGACGTAATGATCTGCAAACAGTTGTTTTGACAATGCGATACGCTCCTTTGAATTGAGCACATCGACTGAATGATCCGTGTAGCGCGGTCGTGCTTTCCAAGTGAAAGAATTGGTGTAGCGTATCTGTGGCGCTCCCTCTTTACCTCTCTTAGTGGTGATCACAATCACACCGTTGGCTGCTTTAGTACCGTAAAGGGCGGTTGCTGACGCATCTTTAAGCACGTCAAGACGCTCAATATCCTGTGGATTCAATCCGGAAATAGCATTACCTATTCGATTGATATAGTCCGGGTCATTGAGTTCATCGGGAGATATCGGCACGGGGTCTTTGACGACAATACCGTCAACCACCCACAACGGCTCTCGATTGCCGATTATGGAGGAGGTGCCTCGGATTCGTATCTTTGGAGTGGTGCCGGATTCTCCTGAAGTGGAGACATACATAAGGTCCGGCACCTGACCTTCAAGCATCTTGTCTATACTCATGGCATCCGGACGGAGTATGTCTTCTGCTTTGATGGAAGTGATGGCACTTGTCGAAGCCCGTTTATCCACAATCTTGTAACCGGTGACCACCACGTCATCAAGCATATCAACATTGTCATGCATGACTATCTTCATCGGTTTCCCATCCCAAATAGCTTCCTGCCGGGTATAGCCTACATAAGAAAAAATCAATGCCACTTTCTTGTCACCTTTTGCCGGCAGAGTAAATTTGCCGTCCAAATCGGTCATCGTTCCATTCTTAGGACTTTTCTTCTCATAAACAGCGACTCCTACCAATGGCTCCCCCTGCTGGTCAAACACCTGTCCGGTGATATGATCTGAACGTCCGGTGACACCTTCAACCTGTGCCAAAAGATCCGAACCGCTTATGAATGTCATAATCATAAGCAACATGAAGAGGAATCGCTTATTCCAATCCATTTTCAGTCTGTAATTATTCATAAATTATAATATAAGGTTAGCATTATTTTTCATCTGTGATTTTGCAAAATTAATATATTTTTTTATTTTACAAACAAATTATAACAATTTATATAATTAAAAATTTAATTGTAAACTTTACACTTTATATTCTTTTATAATCAAAAAGCACAATTATAATTGCATTTTGCTACAGATTTATTTAATAATTCAAATATATACACATCATAATATTTATCAAATGCCACTTAATATCTATCTAAAAAAATTTATCTTTTTTATCCGGATTATCATGTTCATTATTATAACAATCATAGCATACTAAATATATACACCAAATATACATTATTTGAATTATTTCCAATAACAGTAAAATAGCGGTCAACAATAGTCATTACCAATGGTTATTACTATGAAGTCATTTGCTTTTCAAAATGCCAATTATGGGGGTTGAAAGTTGTGGATTGACTTCATGAGGAAGATTATTTCACATTTTTTAACCCGAGGATGTCGGCATATCATGGTTTTTAGTTATATTTGCACATGATTCCATTATTAAGAGGCGTCGGTGCCTCAATATCATCGACAAGCCGGCGGATATGGTCGCTCTATTACGACGGATTCCGCTCAATGACCGTAGGGAAAACCCTATGGGCAATAATACTCGTGAAATTATTTCTCTTCTTTGTAGTCATAAAACTGCTTTTCTTCCCTAATATCCTTAAGCGCGACTTCGATTCCGATGAAGACAGGGCAAACCACGTGCGCCAAGAATTGCTGGAGAATCACAGAAAAACTCCTCCTCTATGAAAAGGGAGACAACCCTATTATCTCCGTCAACAATCTAATTTCTAATATTAAAACACTTATTTATGGATGATTTAATGACCGTAGTCGATTGGTCGAGATGGCAATTCGCTCTGACTGCCATCTACCATTGGCTCTTCGTGCCCCTCACCCTCGGACTGTCGCTAATCGTGGCTGTGATGGAAAGCCTCTATCTGAAGACAAAGTCAGAGAAATGGCTTGCCGCAACAAAATTCTGGATGACCCTGTTTGGAATAAACTTCGCAATCGGAGTGGCTACCGGACTTATCCTCGAATTTGAGTTCGGCACAAACTGGAGCAACTATTCTTGGTTCGTAGGCGACATTTTCGGTGCGCCGCTGGCAATAGAAGGTCTTGTGGCTTTCTTTATGGAGGCTACCTTCGTCGCAGTGATGTTCTTCGGCTGGGGCAAGGTAAGCCCCAAATTCCACCTCGCCTCCACTTGGCTCACATGGCTCGGCGCGTCGATCTCCGCGCTCTGGATTCTCGTGGCTAACGCATGGATGCAGTATCCTGTCGGCATGGAGTTTGATCCTGCACAGATGCGAAACGTGATGGATAATTTCTGGGCTCTATTCTCCGGAATAGCCATCAACAAGTATTTCCACGCAGTATGCTCCGGATGGGCTCTATCCGGTGTGTTTGTGATCGGCGTGAGCTGCTGGCTGCTTTATAAGAAACGCAATGAGGCATTCGCGCTGCGATCTATCAAAGTGGGCGGTTGGATAGGACTCATCGGTCTGTTGCTCACAATGTGGACAGGCGACGGATCTGCCGTGGAGGTGACAAAACACCAGCCCATGAAACTCGCAGCCATGGAGGGTCTTTACAAAGGATCTACAGCTCAAAGCATCGTGGCAGCCGGATTGGTAAACCCTGATAAGAGATGGGACAACAATGAGGATGAATACCTGTTTGCAATCGAGGTGCCATACGGTCTGTCGATTCTCGCAAAGCATGACCCAAACGCATTCGTGCCCGGTATAGCCGATATCATCAACGGTATAGACGTAAATGAAATGGGCGACACCGTTAACACCGTCAGCTATGCCGAACGCATACGCCTCGGCAAACTCTCGCATGAGGCTCTGAGAGCCTACGACATAGCCCGCGCCAATCATGACGCCGCTGCCATGGAGAAGGCGGAGAACGATCTGCGTCAATATTATCCCTATTTCGGCTATGGATATTTCAACTCCGTAGACGAGGCAATACCACCGGTTGCTGTAACGTTCTACTCCTTCCGTGTGATGGTGGTGCTCGGCAGCTACTTCCTACTCTTCTTCATCGTGGCTCTATTCGCCGCTTACCGCAAGGATTGGCTACAGCGCATCAATTGGCTGCAATGGGTGGCTATCGTCTCCGTCCCACTGATGTGGATATGCTCCGAGGCTGGATGGATGGTTGCCGAGGTAGGACGCCAACCCTGGACCGTGCAGGATCTGCTACCGACGAAGGCCGCCATTTCCGAAATATCTTCGGCATCCGTCATCACTACGTTCTGGCTATTCGCCGTGATCTTCACAGTCCTGCTTGTGGCTGAAGTGAGCATCATGCTGCGCCAGATCGACAAGAAATCTCAAAAAAATTTAGAAATCGATAACGCTCATTAAGTTATGACTTACGAATATCTTCAAAACTATTGGTGGCTGCTTATATCGGTGCTCGGTGGCATCCTCGTATGCCTGCTTTTCGTGCAGGGCGGACAGTCAATGCTTCTCGGCGCTCGTTCAAAGGAACGCAGAGACCTTATCGTCAATTCCATGGGACGCAAGTGGGAGCTTACGTTCACCACTCTCGTGACTTTCGGCGGTGCGTTCTTCGCATCTTTCCCTCTTTTCTATTCCACAAGTTTCGGGGGTGCCTACTGGCTCTGGATTCTGATTCTGTTCAGTTTCATCGTGCAGGCGGTCAGCTATGAATACCGCAATAAGAAGGGCAACGTCTACGGCACTCACACATACGACGTTTTCCTTTTCATCAACGGATGCGTGGGTTGTATCCTTCTCGGCGTAGCGGTATCGATGTTCTTCTTCGGTGCTGAATTTACCGTAAGACGCGGCAACCTGCTCGACCCGGGAAGCCCCGTAATATCACAATGGGCACCGACCCACGGCTTCGAGGCGATATTCAACTGGAGAAACCTCGTGCTCGGCGTGGCTGTGCTCTTCCTCGCAAGGATGCAGGCAGCCCTCTACATGATGAACAACATCACCGATGACCCGGATTTCTTCAAAAGTCTCAAACAGAAAGCCCTCATCAATGGCGGCATCTTCGTGGTGTTCTTCCTCACATTCCTTGCACTCCTCCTTACCGCATGGGGATATACGGTGGAAAGCAACCATGATTACACTGTCAACGTGACAATCACCCCCTACAAGTATTTCCATAATTTCGTGGATCTGTGGTGGGCAGGTGCTACCCTGCTTATCGGTGTAGTGGCTGTACTGTTCGGGCTTATCAAGACCGTGCTTAGCAAGCATTGGACGAAGGGTATCTGGTTCACCGGAATCGGCACTTTCCTTGCCGTAATCTCCCTCTTCTGGGTGGCAGGCTACAACGACACCGCTTTCTATCCCTCTCTGACAGATCCGGCATCGTCGCTCACCATCAGAAACGCCTCTTCATCCGAGTTCACCCTCACTGCCATGAGCTACGTATCGATTGTAATACCCTTCGTGCTGGCATACATCGCTTATGTTTGGCATTCGATGGACAAGAAGAAACTGACTCCGGAAGAACTTGAAAACACTTCCCACAAATATTAAGACTCCTACTCATAAAAAAATTGAAGTTTCGATAACTTCAATAAAACAGACACGGTTTATAATCGTTATATAAGAGTCGCCGTCCTGAGAAGGGGCGGCGACTCTTATAGGTTAAAATCAATTTTCAGGTCTCATTCAATTATTCCACCCGCTATGTCGGAACAGAAAACAGAAAAAGCTAATCTTGATTCCAATTATGACTCATCTCATGACTCCTATTGGAACCTATTCTCCACATTTTTTAAGATAGGTGCATTCACCTTCGGTGGTGGATGGGCGATGATCTCTATCATCGAACGGGAAATTGTGGATAAACACCACTGGATCGAACGTAATGAATTTCTCGATCTGCTCGCCATTGCCCAATCATTGCCCGGCATACTCGCCGTCAATATCGCAACTGCCGTGGGCGACAAGATCAAAGGGGGGAAAGGGAGTATCGCCGCCGCTGTCGGCACAATTCTACCCTCTTTCCTTATAATTCTCTTCATCGCCATTTTCCTCACCCCTGACCTTATAAAGAACAATCGGGTGATTTCATCCATTTTCATGGGGATACGTCCGGCTGTCGTGGCCTTGATCCTGGCTCCGGTCTTAACGTCGGCGAAAGCTGCCAAACTGCGCTGGAATACGGTGTGGATTCCGTTCGCTGTAGCCGCACTCATATCCATTGATCAAGGATTTATATCAAATCCTATCCTCTACATCCTTCTCGGAGCCATTGGCGGACTCCTCTTCTGGTGGATTCCCCAAAGGAAACTTAG
Organism: Lepagella muris; assembly: GCF_004793975.1. Classification (NCBI taxonomy): domain Bacteria; kingdom Pseudomonadati; phylum Bacteroidota; class Bacteroidia; order Bacteroidales; family Muribaculaceae; genus Lepagella; species Lepagella muris. The sequence continues at coordinate 18,041 of NZ_SRYB01000032.1, read as the reverse complement.
ACAACATTGACAAATCTTAATCTCCAACATAATTTCACGTATCAAGAAGACATGACAATATACTGGCAACTGATATGGGCTTATATCAAGATAGGCATCTTCGGATTCGGCGGCGGCTACGCAATGCTGTCGCTCGTAGAGAAAGCGGTGGTGGGTCCCGGATGGATCTCCGAGACAATGTTTACCGATATAGTGGCGATTTCCCAGATGACACCCGGACCGATAGGCATAAATTCCGCCACGTATATAGGGTTTGTCGCGCCCGGAAGCGTCAACCCGGAACTATCCGGCATAGGATGGGGACTCTTAGGCTCCTGCCTTGCCACACTCGCTGTGGTGATTCCAAGTTTCCTACTTGTGCTCTACAGCTCCCATTTCATAAGGCGCCATAGTGAGAGCGGTGCGATAAAAGCCATATTCTCCGGATTGCGCCCTGTGGTGGTAGGGCTTATAGCCTCCGCCGCGATAATGCTGATGAATGCCGCCAACTTCAATCCCAACGGGATAAACTGGCAGCTATGGACAAACATAGCCATCTGCGTGGCTGCTTTCATCCTCGTATATTTCCCGATAAAGATAAAACAGAAAAACAGACGGCTACACCCCATACTGATAATAATTATGGCGGGAGTCGCCGGATTCCTTATATATGGATTATGATGTACTGACCATGATATATCCATTATAATATCCGATCTGTAATTTAATTTATGTTTAATACCGACAATCATGGACAACGATTCTAAATATGACGAAGCCCTCTCCTTCCTCTTCAGTCAGCTCCCCATGTTCTCACGCGTAGGGGCTGCAGCTTATAAACCCGGACTCGACACCAGCCTGGCTATCGACAGATTCTTCGGTCATCCCCATCGCCGGTTCAAGTCAATCCACGTTGGTGGCACCAACGGCAAGGGTAGCACATCCCACATGCTCGCCTCTATCCTTCAGTCGCAAGGTTATAAGACCGGACTATACACATCCCCTCACCTTGTGGATTTCCGCGAACGTATGCGGATTGACGGGAAGATGATTCCCAAGGAGAAGGTGGTGGAGTTTGTCGAGAAATGGAAAGGATGCGGTTATGACGGACACCCCTCTTTCTTTGAACTTACCATGATGATGGCATTCAATTGGTTTGCGGAGGAGAACGTGGACTATGCCATTATAGAAGTGGGTATGGGCGGACGTCTTGACTCCACCAATATAATCACACCGGAGGTATGCGTGATCACCAACATCTCCAATGACCACACACAATTTCTTGGCGACACACTTCCGAAGATTGCCGCCGAGAAGGCGGGTATAATCAAACATGACATACCCGTGGTGATCGGCGAGGCTGAGGGTGAGATAAAGGAGGTGTTCGCACGTAAGGCGGAGGAGGTCGGTGCGCCGATAGTTTTTGCGGCAGACTCCGACCGTCTGCTATCAATCGTGCCTGCCGAAACCGGAGGATGGCACATCGTTTGTGAGGAGGGAGAAACCACCCTGCCTCTTGCCGGCGACTATCAGAAGAAGAATCTCAACACCGTGATCAATGCAGTTGACTCCATGCGGAAGGCAGGAATCGAGATCTCTGACGACAACGTGTTGCGCGGACTTGAAAACGTGGTGAAGAATACCGGTCTTTGCGGACGATGGACTATCATCGGCAACAATCCGCTCACGATTGTCGACACAGGTCACAACGTGGCGGGCATATCCTATAATATGGAGCAGCTCCGGCGTCTGATGTCGGAACGCCCAGGCAAACGGCTACGCATCGTCATAGGGTTTGTGGCCGACAAGGCTATTGACAAAATTCTGCGGCTTCTCCCCACAGATGCGGAATATTACCTCACCAACGCAAGCATTCCGCGTGCTCTTCCCGTTGATAAGTTGCATCAGAAGTTTGAGGAGGCAAATCTTGAAGGAAGATGCTACCCCGACGTAAAGACTGCATTTGAGGCTGCAAGCAATGATGCCGACAAGGATGATGTCATTTTCATAGGAGGCTCAACGTTTATTGTTGCCGACTTTCTCGCTTCATGACGATTCACATAGCAGAACCATAAAAAGGTGGGAATCCGCACATAATGCGTGGGTTCCCACCTAATCTTATCAATTGTTATTCATAATCCCTACATCATCATTCACCTACCGGGAATGCTTCTGCAATACGTGTACCAAAATTATAGTGTATGCCAGGCTGTGCCGTGATGCTGACGTTAGAAGCACGCTCAAACACCATCACGATATCAGAACCGCCAAACTGGAAATAGGAAATCTCTTCACCTTTACGCAGAGTGGTTCCTTCCTCAGCTGTAACAACAATTGATGACACCTGAGCCATGCCCATCGGCAATATCGCCACCTTACCGATTGACGACTGGATAACGATCAGACCACGCATCTGCTGGAACTGATAGCCTGCTTCATCAAGAGCATTCAGCTTACGACGTACAATGTGAGTACGTCCCTTTTCATCACCCTCAATAGGAACCGCCTCAACGCCGAGATATGCAGCACCCTGGAGCACACGTGCCTCAAGCACCTTCCCCCCTACTGGGGCATGCTGACGGTGATAGTCGGTAGTGTTAAGGAACTGGTGGATCCAGATACCGCCGGCAAAGTCATCTTTATATTTAGAACCCTCAAGCAATTCCTCGATACTCCATTCAAGACCCTTGATATCTACCTTTGAATCTGCCAGCACTTCCCACTGTCCATCATTTGTAGAATCGGCAGGTGATGTGATGATATGGTCATCGTTGATTGCTGCGATAGGACGATGTCCGGGTTTGGTGTAACGTGCAAAGAATTGATTGAATGTCTTCCATCCTCCAACCGGCTGATCATAATCATCCATCTTGTAGCGCGGCGATGCGTAATAACTTGCCACAGCTTCAGGAGTCAAAGACTCCGGCTTATCCATCCATGCTCCGAACGAGATGACAAACTTACGTATCCACTGTGAGAGTGGTGTCAGTTCCGGCTCCTCGTTATCCTTCAGCTTCGAGGGGATGACAGGAGTCTGAAGCTCCTTGACAGGACTCTGATCCAACAGGAAATAGAACATCGTCACATGCTCATACACGATGGTGCCCTCCGGATTCTCAACCGGCACCCAATGCAACTGAGCCTCAAGCCAGTCATAGTAATCATCCAGTGTCTTGATGTTCTCATACTCAATAGTATTCAGTGCATGGCATGCATCAAGTGCTTTTTGAAATTTTTCTTCCCAACCATTCTTCTCAATGAGGTCGAGAAGCTCCTGCACAATAGGAGAATAATTCTTCTTTTCCATAATATAACCAAAAAATTTTTAAATCATTCTACAATCCGATCCAACGATAGGGGGATCTCCGGATTATAAGAGCTCGAAAACTTTATCGGGAACTTATACATTTGACACTAAAACACACGTGTTCATAAATAAGTTTATACACCATGCAATTTTAACATTAAAAAAAAATTGCGAACACCCCTATTATATTATATATGTATGCAATTATCAGGAAAGAGTTAAGCAATCTCATTAACAATATTAAAAATCAACTTTTTATAACAAACAGGTGTTTTTAAAACGATATGTCCCTAATTAATGAATTATTAAAAAAGAATTCCTATGGCAAATTCAAAAACAGTCACTCCCGGCTCCGGAAGTGCGGGAGGCAAATCCGGACCCTCCCCAAAGACAGTCATCACGATGTGGGCGATGACAATTCTTATAGTCACGAATATTGTCAGCATGCGTGGGCTGGCATCTCAAGCAGAGTATGGCTACACATCTATTTTCTATTATGTGTTTGCGGCTCTCGTATTCCTCGTGCCCTACTCCCTGGTATGCGCCGAACTCGCTTCCACTTGGACCAAAAGCGGCGGTCTTTTCCGCTGGTGTGCGGAGGCATTCGGTCCCAAATGGGGCTGGGCTGCCATGTACTATGAATGGCAGATGGTCGTGATCTGGTTTCCGGCAGTACTCATGTTCGGAGCGGTGACGCTCGCCTACATATTCTGGCCTGAGACGTTTGATTCATCCCTTTCAAAAAACGTGATTTACACACTCATCGTGGTATTGGCGATATATTGGTTGGCTACATTCAACACCTTCCGCGGAACCGCCTACGCCAACAAGCTCTCTACTTACGGAGGATTGTTCGGCACGATCATTCCGGCATGTGTCTTGATTGTGATGGGAATCATCTACGTCTGCATGGGTAACCATATATTTATAGATGCCCACCAGCCATTCTGGCCCGACTTCTCAAAGTTCGGCACTATCGTGCTCGCCGCCTCGATATTCCTCTTCTATGCCGGCATGGAGATGCAGGCTGTCCATGTGCCGTCAATGCGTAATCCATCAAAGGATTTTCCAAAATCTGTGCTCTTGGCGGTGCTCATAATTCTAATCGTATTCGTAGGTGGCACTTTGGCAATCGGATTCGTCATCCCTGAAAAGGATATCAATCTTCTGGCATCACTGCTGGTGGCGTATAACAATCTTTTCGCTTCAATCCATTGCGAATGGCTCGGACATATTCTCGCACTTTTCCTGACTTTCGGAGTCATAGGACAAGTCAGCTGCGTCATTGCCGCCCCATCTTCAGGTATGCTCTCTGTCGGTAAAGCCGGCTATCTTCCGCGCGGACTTCAGAAGACCAATAAGAATGGCATCCAGGTGCCTATTCTATGGGTGCAGGGAATAATGGTTTCCATTCTTGCACTTGTGCTCGTGGTTCTTCCGAGCGTACAGTCAGCCTACCAGATTCTTAGCCAGATGTCTACCATTATATATCTTGCCATGGTCTTCATCATCTATTTCGCATTTATTCGTCTGCGCCGCACGGAGCCCAACGTGAAACGTGGCTTCAAAGTGCCCGGAGGTGAGTTCGGCAAATGGTTGGTCACCATAGTCGGATGTCTCGGAGCATTGGTTGCAATGGTGCTCAGCTTCGTTCCACCGTCACAGATAAACACCGGCAGTCCCCTTGTATATATCATCATCCTGATTGCGGGATCTGCAATCTTTCTTGCTGTGCCGTTTGTGGTCTATGCAAAGAGAAAAGCATCCTGGAGAAATCCTCAGACTTCGTTTGAGCCTTTTGATTGGGAAATAGAGGGACGCACACCGTCGACAGTATCCAAATGGCCGGAAGGTTATGAGCCCACACCGGAGATGATACGTCGTGCCACAGAATGGGAAGATGGAGAGTTTGGTCCCGTCAGCATGAAAACCGTAGCTGAAGTAGCCGATCTATCGATCCAACCAAATTCTTCTATTTCTTCACCCACCCCTTCATCTGCACAGCCAGCCCAGGAGAAAGCCCCGGAAAAGGAGACGGGCGCCGATAAGGCATAGCCTCCGCCATGATCCAGACCGGGAAAAAACCGATAAGGCTGCTGACGCTCCTTGCAATACTGTCAATATCTTTGGTAGTGAATCTGCCGGGACTCGCCGTCACGCCCATGCTTGCGACTCTATCCGACGTCTTTCCGCATACGTCGCAACTTGAGAAGCAGATGCTTACCGTGCTCCCAAACTTGCTTATCATTCCGTTCGTTCTTATTTCGGGAAAACTCTCCCTTTCCCGACATAAGACCGCAATCGTAGTGGCAGGACTCGTAATCTTCACGGCGTGTGCCATACTCTATCTCATTGCAGACTCAATGACCGAGCTTATCATCATAAGTTGTCTGCTCGGGTGTGGTGCCGGACTGCTTATCCCTCTCTCTTCCGGATTGATAGCCGACGCGTTTGCCGGGAAGTATAGGATGAAGACCATGGGCATAAAATCAGGTATCTCCAATTCCTCACTCGTCATCGCCACATTCGCGGTTGGATGGTTGAGCCATGGCAATTGGCATCTCCCGTTTTTGGTGTATCTCATATCCGTCATTCCTCTTCTGCTTGCATTCCGTCTGAAGGGTATCGATACGACAGAGCCGCAATCAACGCCAACAGGCTCGACATCATCCCAGCCCACCTCTCAACCGGGGGTGTCTCACGGATTCTATGTCGGAAGAATATGGGCTCTTATAGGGGTATATGCGTTCATAACATTCTCGTGCATAGCCATCACCTACTACTGCCCGTTTCTGATTGAGAAGAAAGACTGGAGTGCGTCTTTCACCGGTACTGTGACTGCCATATTCTATCTTTTCATGCTGATACCGGGGTTCACACTGCCGTTTTTCATCAACATAATGAGGAAAGGCACGTTCGTGTATTGTGCAATGCTGATGACTGTGGGAGTGGCTCTATTTGCGTTCGTGCCTGAGACATGGACAATGTGCGTCGGTGCGGCTCTCATAGGATTGGGCTACGGGATCTGCCAACCGCTTATCTACGACAAGGCAAGCGTGGTAGTTACAACTGCAAATAAGGCCACGCTATCCCTGGCTTTTGTGCTGGCGGCAAATTATCTGGCAATCGTGCTGACACCCTTCATAATCGACGGGCTCAGACCGCTTCTGTCTCATCCATCCAGCAACAGCACTTTTGCCTTCACCCTATGCTTCTTCCTATTGATCGGATACACGGTGCTGACATTCTTTCTCCGGAATAAATTCGCATTCTCCATCAGTAAGGACTATTACGGAAGCAAATGATGCAAGAAGTACAATATATGCAATCCCTACGATATGCCTATAAATGGCATTTATCCGGTATGTTTTTAAATATTTATTAGCACTTATGTTAATATGATTTAAAAACACATATATCGATTGAACCTTTTGCCCTCTTTCGTTGTCATACTTATGAAAATCGTTTCATGATGTTAGGTTAGTTAAAAGTATTTTGATTGGGAAAAGACCGATGCGAATCGGTCTTTTTCTATTTCCCACCCCTCATCTATGGTATTTACGGACAATCTCAGGAGCTTCCCTCTTAGCTTGCTCCAAACTTATATCCATACCATGATACTCATTGTTTCTATTCGGACGGAACTGCACAAATGTTTTATATTTCTTATCGTATGTATACAGATATGTCCGATCATCCACATCTCCACCATAATCCTCATAAGCTCGTTGAAGAAGAGATTTCGCATATCTTTCATCATTCCTATCATACGCAGAAAATGCAGAAATATATTTATCTCCGTATTGCCTTGAGACCGTATCATGTTTCAACTGATTAAGTACCGGAGAAAATGATTGTATGTACATCGACAAATCCATCTTTGATACTTCCGGATTGAAATGTAGGATACTCTTCATTTTTCTATCAATAGAGACGTTTACCTCAATTGTATCTGCATTTACATAAGAATACAATCTCTTGCAATCATCATACTTGCATAAGGCAAAAATATGCTGTTTTGCAGGAATTTGTTCCAAGTTATCACAATCACCCAATATATCCGGTTGTAATTTTATAAATTCAGCCTTCCTATCTATTGAAAATTTCTCTACAGAAAGATCCAACAATAATGAAAACAACTCATACGATGATGCTATAATCGGATGATTTGCCAGGTACTCCTCCCATGAGATTGGCACAAGTATCGACACATAGCTTGGCAATTTAGTCATTACCAATTGATACAATATCGTATTCTCTATCCCCTTATCCGATGATGAATATATGTGGGGTGCAATCACAATCTTCATTTTAGTCCGGCTTTGATGATAGCTCTAAAATCCGCATCTAATGAATCCAAAAATCCATTGGGCATTGATCCCTCTAATTTTCCCTTATTAGAAAGAGGTATTGATTGATATATACTTTCACCATATTCATTCTCAACAAATATCAAATGAATATCAGATGTGGGGACACCTCCTTCAGCCACTCGTCGTCTTATACGTGTTATGAAATGGTCACTGTGTGTTTCAATAAGTACCGTGACACCTTTTTCCAACGATAGGAATATGAAGAAATCTGCCATAGCAGCCTGAATACTGGGATGCATGTGCACGTCTGGATCCTCAACTATCAGCGTAGACCCCTTGACAGATATACAACCTTGGGTGACTATCGGCAATATCTGACTCAACCCGAACCCCATGTGCATGAGGTCTACTTTCAGACCTTCGTTTGTAGTAATCAACGCCCTATATCTCTTTCCCGTCTCCTTCACTATCGAGATATCCTTTGCAAGTTGAAACCTTTTACATATCCAATATTTAAGAAGTCCGATAAGTTCCGTATTACCGGAAATACTGTCTATTATGAATCGGGTATTCTCACCATCAGGCAATACATGATGTGATTCCACATCCATATTATATGTACGGGCAAGTACGGGTGCCACTCTCAATGGTGCGATGTAAACTAATCGTTCAAGGGAATGTCGCAATAATTCCCGACTCGCCTTAAACAATGTCAAATTATGAATTTCACTACCTTTTGCAGCAAACACCGGAAAAAAATTGGCAAACGAATACTTGTCAAGTTTCAGATCCTCAAGTTTATTCAATAATGCCATGCCTTTAGACGACAAATCATACGTACCCTTACGAGGACGCAACTTTAGCATCATCTCCGACTTTTGCCCATCCTTATGGCAGAGGATAATCCTAAACTCAGATACCGTATAATTTTCAGAGCTAACCTTAAATGCGACATCAATCTTGAAAGAATCCAAGTCATATCCCATTTCTCTGAAATCTTCCAAGTCTGACTTGACTATCTCAGCGGGGAACAGCGCCAAAGAGAATCTCATAATTCCGGAACGCTTGTTATGCATCAAATCCATAACCGAACCGGCATACACATACGGTCCGGCAAGATTCAACATATCATTCGACGACGTACACAACGTTTGCTTAAGCAATAGAAGAGCCTGTATCAATGAACTCTTTCCACTACTATTCACACCGGCCAACACTGTCAGCCCAGATAAATCAACATCAGCTACATGCTCTATTGATTTAAAATTATCGATGCTAAGGAGCATTCTCTTAATATTATATTGTCAAAATTCAGATAACTCCACCCATCCCTTCAGATAGGTTCTCTCAAGCCACAAAGATATTAAAAATTTTATAATTAAGCCTCCTATCAACCAGACTTTTTAATTTTCTATCCCCCCGATCACCCCCGTGTCCACCACATTCTCCAAGGTAACACCATCTCTCTTTTAATTAAGACTAAGAAATCAAGTAAATAAATTATCATGTTGGTGTATATCTTTTTCGGTTGATAAGGTCCAAATGATTCGGGCATCGGTAAATCATGGCTATGAATCCCTGTCAGATTATTTTGTATCGGTTTGTATCGCCTGTATCGGTGCGATACAACCGATACAAACCGATACAAGCTGCCTATTTACACCCATAGTTCTTAAATTTGCCACAAAATTTCACATTTTTTGTGGCATTGTATAATCATATATGTTTTAACTAAGAAATAAAAGATGTGAAAGGAATAATTTATTATAAAAGATTACCGTGGTCTCGGCTCTGGCATTATACGCGCATTGCAGTCTGACAGCAATATTGAATTCCATAATAAAATCAACGGTGATCAGTTTAGGGTAATTCTATGGAGAAACGACCTAAAATGTTCAGAAGAAACTACACTGAAAAGTTCAGAAGAAACTACACTGGAAACAGAGAACTCGAAGAAAACTACACTGAAAAGTTCAGAAGAAACTACACTGAAAACAAGTAAGGAGAAAACTACACAGAAAATCATTAATCTAATGACGAAAAATCCGGATATTTCTATTGAACAGTTAGCTTCTTTGTGCAGTTTAACCCGTGATGGTATAAATTGGCAAATCAGAAAATTAAAAGAGTCAGGTAAAATCCGCCGTGTTGGACCAGACAAAGGCGGTCATTGGGAAATCTGCGAATAATCATGAGATTCATACGACATTAGTTTTTTCAATTGGAATATTGTATTTAATTTGAAAAACTCCGTGTCCTCTGCGGTCTTTATGGTAATTAGCTTACTGAGGTGATGACAGTGGTGTGGATAGACGAACGAAACCGGGAATCGGTCGGTGACTGATTCCCGGTTTTTTTAAAGTGGGTATTAATCCTTTTCTTCATTTACGCCGTGCTTCTGACGGGCGTGTGTCTTTGACTGGTTGCTGTTGAAATCGCTCTCCTCCTTGAGGTCGATCTCCTTGTTCATATCGTCAAACACCTTGTATTGCAGATATGCCAACGACTCATCAGCAACTATCTTGATGCTCCTGCCGTAGCGTCTGCGCCATTTGCCATAGAGGGAGAACATCCCTTTCTTGATGTATGCCTCCACATAGGGATGGACATACATGGTAAATTTTTTGACCTTGAGTATATTTACAAGATAATCGAGTTTTTCTCCCAATTTATCGGTAAAGAGCAATGAGGGCTGAACCTCACCTTTTCCAAAACAGGACGGACACGTCTCGCTCGTGGTTATGTCGAGCGCAGGGCGCACCCTCTGACGCGTGATCTGCATCAATCCGAATTTACTCAACGGGAGGATATTGTGGCGGGCACGGTCATTTGCCATGACCTCCTTCATGTGGTCAAAAAGGGTCTGACGATGCTCCACCTTATTCATATCGATAAAGTCGATCACAATTATGCCTCCCATATCGCGCAAGCGCAACTGGCGCGCAATCTCATCGGCTGCCTTCAGATTCACATCTAACGCATTCGACTCCTGATCAGGACTTGCCTTACTACGGTTGCCGGAATTGACATCGATGACATGCAGCGCTTCTGTATGTTCAATTATGATATATGCGCCGCTCTTAAACGACACTGTCTTGCCGAATGAGCTCTTTATCTGGCGCGTAATGTTGAAATTGTCGAAAATAGGTATATCCTTGTTATAGAGCTTCACGATATCCTTATTTTCGGGAGAGATAAGCGCTACATAATTCTGAATCTGGGCAAACGTCTCCTGCTCGTTGACGTATATATTCTCAAAATTCGGACTGAATATGTCTCTTATGACACTGACCGCCCTTGAATCCTCCTCATAAATCAGCATCGGAGGCTGGCTGCGTTGCATCTTTGATATTGATTCCTCCCAGCATCTTACGAGGGTCTTCATCTCATTGTTGAGCTCGGCGACACGCTTGTTTTCTGCCGACGTGCGTATGATGACGCTGAATCCCTTGGGCTTTATGCTGCCTATAAGCTGACGGAGCCTTATCTTCTCCTCCGTCGACTTTATTTTCTGCGATATGGAGATCTTCTCGCCAAAGGGCATCAGCACCATGAAACGTCCGGTGAAGGATAATTCCGTGGTCAGACGCGGTCCCTTGGAGGAGATCGGCTCCTTCGCTATCTGCACGAGAAGCTGCTGACCCGGCTGAAGGAGATCCTGTATCGTACCCTGCTTGGGTATGTCGGGAGATAATTTGAATTTTGAGATATTGGGCACTTTCTTCTTATCGGACAATGCCTCCTGTATGAAAGAATTGTAAGAATTGAACTGTGGCCCAAGGTCAAGGTAATGAAGAAAAGCATCCTTTTCGTAACCCACGTCAACGAAGGCTGCATTAAGACCCGGCATCAGTTTCTTCACCTTTGCAAGATACAAGTCGCCCACGGCATACGCTATGTTGCGGCTCTCCTTCTGTAAAGAAACAAGACGAGAGTCTTCGAGCAGCGCAATTGAAATCTCTTTCTGTTGTACGTCTACTACTAATTCGCTTTTCATCTTGGTAATTTTCAAAAAACCGTCTGCATCACTCACGCATCTTCTCTGGGAAGGATGGAGACGACGGACGGCATAAAATAAAAAAGAACAAACATATTATGGGTGAAGCTTATTCTTCACCCATAGGTTTGTTCTAAGACTATAGAATCGTTATCCGGAATAAATCCGACGGGAATCCCGCCTTATTTATTTCTTCTTATGACGATTCTTTCTCAGTCTTTTCTTGCGTTTGTGCGTAGCCATCTTGTGGCCTTTTCTTTTCTTTCCGCTTGGCATACTGGTTAATATTTTAGTTAATTATGATAATTTGTTTGTTGTCGATAATATTTTCAAGACCCTTCTCACTTAACCTCGTCAAGAAATACCCTTGAGGGCTTGAACGACGGGATCTTGTGCTCCGGTATCTTGATTGCCGTGTTCTTGGAGATATTGCGGGCTGTCTTCTCTTTTCTGGTTTTGACAACAAAACTGCCAAATCCACGGAGATATATGTTTTCGCCCCCTGACATGGTGTCTTTGACTACCTCCATAAATTTCTCCACAATATCCAATACGGCGCCTTTCTCAAGACCCGTGGTGCGAGAAATCTCACTTACTATCTCAGCTTTTGTCATTTTGTAAAAATGTATTGTTGTTTGTCTGTTTTTTCCTGCCGGATAGGGCTTGCGCTACCGCGTTCAGACTCTTTTCCGGTTTGGCAGTGCAAATATCGTAATTTTTTTTCATTCCGTAAAAGGTTGAACTTAAAAAACCGGATTTTTTGCGTAATTTTGTCTATAAAACATCTTATTTGCAGCAGTTGTTATGAATTTTCACCTTTCCGGATGCTCCAACTGGATTTTCCTTGACCTCGACGACACTCTTTGGGATTTCGCAGGAAATTCCCTACTGAGCCTTCATCACGTGTATGATCTTTTCAGTATTTTCAAGCAGGAGTATCCCTCCCGCGATGAGTTTATCGACGTGTATCATCAGCATAATTCCGCGCTTTGGACAGATTATGCCAAGGGCAATGTATCGGCTGATTTCCTGAAAACCGAACGCTGGCGGCGCACCCTGTTTCCCGACTCTGACCTACAGGATACCCCTCCGATATGCTCTGAAATAAATACGGAGTATCTTTCCCGACTGGCCTCCTTACCAAACGCTGTAGCCGGTGCGCATGACCTGCTTACCGCTCTTTCCGATCATTTCCTGATTGGGGTAATCTCCAACGGGTTTGCCGACACCCAATACCGTAAGCTCGACAATTCGGGTTTGTGGCGGTTCGTCACGCGCATGATAATCAGTGATGAGATAGGGATACAGAAACCTGACAGGCGACTCTTCGACTATGCCATACGCGAGACCGGTGCCACCGGACGCCCCATCATGATAGGTGATAATCCCGACACTGACATCATGGGTGCGCTGAAAGCGGGATGGGAAGCTATCTGGTTTAATCCTCAGCGACGACAATCCCCTTTCACTCCTGAGACGCTTGCCTCCTTGGGTATCGATCCTCATCTATATATTGGTGAGACGGATAATCTTCATGACGTGTTGAGGCTACTTTCCGAGCGCAGCGCAATCAAATAACGTGGCTATTCTCCGAGCGTCACTCCATCCAATGAGAGCAGACGTCCGGTTATTTCCGGGGCGAAATCGCTCCGGAAACGCAGTGTCATGGAGCAGGTGTTGTCAAAGGTGCGGTTGATTACCTCCACGTCTCCACCCTTCACAATCTTCATAACTCCGTCGGCAGCGACGTATGGGAAAGTCACGGTAACAGTCTCCATCTGGTGCATCTCCTTGCGTCCCGCCTCCTCCAATGCCAATCGGGCAGCCTCGCGATAAGCCGCTATCAATCCGGGGGTACCGAGTTTGATTCCACCGAAATAGCGCACTACTACGACCACCACGTCTGTCACCTCCTTACTGTTGATCTGTCCGAGAATCGGCTTACCTGCCGTTCCCGACGGCTCACCATTGTCATTAAGTTGCCATTCCTTACGTTCCGGACCTATCATATATGCCCAGCATACGTGCCGTGCATCATGGTACTCATTCTGATACTCCTTGACGATGGCACGTGCCTCATCCGCACTCGCCACTTTTCTGGCGAATGAGATGAAACGGCTCATCTTCTCCCGGAACTGCGCCTCCGCATCCCTCTCTATCGTATAATAAAGGTCTCCCATCTTTTTCAAATTATTCTGCAAAGATACGACATGGAAACGATTCCTCCAATTGAAGTTGTCTAAACTTCACTCAGTAATCCTCAAAAACGATACCCTATCCCATAACAAAACATCCCGTAGCTACCGCAAGTCTTATTACATCTTATAAATAATACTTAACGACCTCAATTCTTTTGTATATTTACAATTTTGTTCCGTTTTTTGCGCAAAAAACGGAACAAAATCATTATCTTTGCAGTTGAAATATAAAGTATTAATAATGACATTCGCTCGTAAAATAGAAATAGCAGTAAACAACGTGCCAATCGGTACGGTTTTCTCTATTCCTGATCTTCATTTTCCACCGGTATCCAGTGCAAATATCAAGGTTAAACTCAATCGTATGGTTAGAGCCGGAAGATTGCAAAAACTCGTAAATGGCAAGTATTACAGAGCAATGGAGTCTGTATTTGGAGCCACTTTGCCTTCTACAGAAGAGCTGGTAAAAGACATCCTATATACCGATGGCAAAATATCAGGATACCTCACAGGCAATTCCGTTTGGACCTCAATGCAACTCACCACACAATTTTCAGGAACCATTACTGTTGGAGTAAATGCACGAAAAGCATCCATTCGACGAGCAGGACAGAAAATAATGTTTATTGTCCAGCATAATAAAATCACAAGCGAAAATATACATCTGCTTCAAATTTTAGATGCCCTAAAATTCATCAAAAAGATTCCGGACACAACAGTTTCTGCAAGTTTTTCAAAATTGAACAATATCATAAAGCATCTTTCAGAAAAAGATTTGAAAGCGATTACAAAACTATCCATGAAGTATCCACCAAGAGTTCGTGCAGCACTGGGGGCAATTTTGGATAATGGAGAGCATAATGATCTCACAGATACTTTATATGCATCGCTCAATCAGATATCGGAATATAAATTTGGGATTACGACTGACATAATGTTAAACACATCTAAATGGCATATTAAATGAAACTTCACGAGAACAAAGAATTATTACGACAGGCTATAATAGAAACTTCAGCCGATCTTAACATACCACGAGAGTTTATTGAGAAGGATTATTGGATATGTCAGATTCTTCAGCGATTGTCGCGGCATGATAAAAGCGAATTGACCGTATGGAAAGGTGGCACATCATTAGCAAAAGCATACAGATTGATCAACAGATTCTCTTCGGATGTTGACATTGCTATCCTTTCTGAGCAATTAAGCCAAAATCAACAGAAGAAACTTGTTGCGAGAATTGGTCATGACTCAACGATTGACCTTTCTGAATTGGATAATGGGAACTCAATCAAAAATAATCGGTTTCGTAAAACATACCACGAATATGATACCGTTTTACCCGCAGCGAAAAAAAGTCTTGATTTTCTTGGCAGATATGTAATATTTGAGATAAATACATACGGGAATCCATATCCGTATGAAAAGAAAGTTGTAACTCCATTTATTACTGAAATGATGCAACACAGAGGACTTTTAGAAATGATAAGGCAATATGATATGGATCCATTTGAGTTGAATGTGCTTGATAAACGCCGTACTATGTGTGAGAAGATTGTCTCGCTCATACGATTCTCGTTTGAAAACAATCCAATAGATGGATTAGCAAGCAAGATACGCCATTTCTACGACCTGCATTTCATGTCGATTGATAAAGAGTGTCATGATTATCTTACAAAAGATTTCTCAAAGAATTTAATTGAACTTATTGTGCACGACAAAGCAGAATTTGACCGTCCTCCGAAATGGAAAGATGCTGATATCCTTTCTTCAATCCTATTTACTGATTTTGACGGCGCATGGAAATCCCTTAGTTCCAAATACAAATCTGAGTTGGGCGAATTAACTTACGGAGAATTGCCCAAGGCGACTGAAATTGCGGTATCAGTCAAAACTCTTATGGAATATGTGAGGATGATACTATTCCGGCATCATTGCCCCTGACCCGAGCATCCCGGATGGCGATGACACTGATTTCGACACTTTCTTGCCGTAACTCAACGTATACGTCAGTTGCAACGTGAATACGTTTGCCGAGAAATCGCTATATGTCTTAACTCTCTGTGAATAATACTGCGTATCTATCCATCGTATCTTACTCATCCTTGACGCTCCGGGATTTGTAGCTGAAAATCTAAGATTCAGATTTTTATAGGCATATCCGAATTTAAATGAGTAAATCCAATTTGTGTAAACCTTTGTTATTGATGAATTCTGCATATTCTCGGCAGGAGGCACCACAGATGCCCCGGCATACCAATGCTTGCCATACCATGTGGCGGAAAGGTTACCGGAGAGGAATGACCTGTCGCGTTTATACCTGCCGGTGAGCCTCCAATAATCATATCCGAAACTTCCTGTAAGCACCAATCTCTTCCTTAACAGTTTCAAGGTCATCAACGGACCGACTGTAAGCCTGTGGCTTGTAGCGTCATCCACCGTGGTTGTGACCACCCCATCATAACCATCGATTCTATCCCATACCGGATTGTCCTGATTAAATACAACGGTATATATCATTCTCCCCGTCACGGAGAATGTAGACGATGGATTCCACGTGTTTGACATTACACTCTGCCACCATATTCTGTTCCGCAAATTGCAGTTTCCCTTTTTCCATGTCAGTTCGGTAGAACGCAATATCACATCATTCAGCACATCCCCGAAATAGCCTACCGAGAATACATCTGTAGACAATTTAAATCCGGATTTCTTGCTCCATTTCTTGTCGAAGGAGATGCTGACACTTGGCAACCACTGGACATATACATTGCCGACATAGCTCTTACGGTCACATGTGGCTCCGGCGGAAGCGGATATCAACGTACCGGGCGAAAACGTATGGGAATACGTTGCCGACAATTCAAGGTGTGCTTCCTTATATCGGCTCAATCCGTCATAAGAGCCACCGTAGTGTGTCTTGTTCCAACCTCGGGAGCCAATAAGCGATATGTTCAAGGAATTTGCAGGATTGAATCTCTTTGAATAGGATGCCATAATGAGTGCCGACCATCTCCGGTTGCGGCTTGAATTGAGAATTGCATCCAGATTCTGTGGGGAATAGATATTCTCACCCTTATGATAGGCATACTGGCCGTTGACCAAGACCATCAGCGATTGCTGATGCGGCAGTGCCAGATTAAGAGAAATCTTGAGATATGGATTTATACCCAATGAAGACGAATTTGAATCATAGTAGGATGACTTCAGCACATCCGGCGAATAGACAGTAGCGGTATGACCTGTAAATTCAGGCATTCTCTCCCAGTTCCATCCCCCTGTTGCGGAGAGGTTAACCCCCTTATGTCGCCATGTGGCTTTCAACATAGCTCCAAGTGTGCGTTTGCGGAGTGTCTGATTCCGTCCGTCAATATTTTCAGAGATGCTTCCGTACTCCTCACCCTTATAGACTATATCCTTGAATGTGTTCTCTCCATGTGTGCCATAATGATTGTCATTCCTGTATGTGCCTCCAAGATAGACGTCGTATGTCATCTCCTTGTATGCCAGTTTAGAATTGACACTATAATTTCCTGATTTCCCTGTAAGGTCCTGGTTTGCGATTATTTTTGAGAAACCGCCTGAGACGTATCTCTTCATTATGAAATTGACCACGTTCTGCTTCCCTCCGAAAGAGGCATTGGTTGGCATCGGAAGATATTCAATCCTATCGACGTCCTTCGGATTCAGCGACCTCAATTCCTTAGGGGAAGCCTGCTGACCATCTATGAAATATACCACAGGCGCACCGCCGGCATCAGTCACTTGTTTGGTGGCAGGGTTATATGGAAGTTCCGTAAGAGCCATCATCTCCAGCAACGACACAGCATCGGTGGCAAACCTCTTATCCCGCTTCTCCGGAAAAAACGCAATCCCCTCCGCAATATCCTTCCTGCGGACAGACTCCACCACCACCTCCTTCAATTGCACGGATTTATCATTATTAACCTTTAACGTATCCGGCAACTCAGAAGAATTTGCAAAAGCCGTTGTGCCGCCATTCGCCGCCAACGCCAACATTATAATGATTCTTCTCAATATCCTCATATCAGCAATAATTTATAGTGGCTCCTGATTCAATTTATTAATCGTCTAAAAAAGATACCATCATGATTACATCGAAAATGGTCTCACGACTTTAATCAAATCAAATTTGTGCAAAGGTAATAAAATCTTGACTAATAATCTTGACTAATAAATTACGGAAAAATTACGGTTTTAAAACCGTAATTTTTCCGTAATTTATT
>NZ_SRYB01000031.1:0-54528 GCF_004793975.1 Lepagella muris | reverse complement strand
AGCACACCGGATTCTGGTTCCGTTTGTGAGAGTTCGAGTCTTTCCAAGGCAACAATAACATAGTAAATACACGATGCCTTGTGGTGTAATGGTAGCACACCGGATTCTGGTTCCGTTTGTGAGAGTTCGAGTCTTTCCAAGGCAACAAAAAAAGCGTTCTTTTGAACGCTTTTTTTGTTATCTTTATTTAAACACCGGATTTATCAATCTCTCAAACATAACATTCCTATAGATACAACGTTAATTTTATGGATTCATATTAAATTTGAGCAAATTTTTAGACATGAGTGAAAAGTCTATTGAAATTAAAGGTGCAAGAGTCAATAATCTTAAAAATATAGATCTCTCGCTTCCTCTTAACAGTTTTACTGTGATCACAGGAGTGAGCGGATCCGGCAAATCATCTCTTGCCTTCGATACAATATATGCAGAAGGACAACGAAGATATGTAGAAAGTTTATCATCCTATGCCAGGCAATTTCTTGGCCGATTAGCTAAACCAGAATGCGATTATATCAAAGGACTTCCTCCGGCAATAGCCATTGAACAAAAAGTCAATACCCGTAATCCACGAAGCACTGTAGGCACTTCTACAGAAATATATGACTATCTTAGAATATTATTTGCAAGGATCGGTCATACATACTCTCCAATATCTAATCTCGAAGTAAAAAAGCATACCATAGAAGATATCGTATCAATGATGTATTCTTATCCTGAAGGGACAAGAATGGCAGTACTCATAGATATAAATATCCCAGCTGATCGGACATTACGTCAACAACTTGAAATTTATCTTAAACAAGGATATTCCCGAATAGAACAAAATGGATCTTTTCTCGAGATCGAAGATATTCTTGCCAATAAAGCAGACGATATATCCCATAATTTCCGGTTGCTTATTGACCGACTTGCCGTATCATACAACAAAGATGAAATATCTCGTCTTACAGATTCTGTAGAAACAGCATATTATGAAGGGCATGAGGAGTGTATAATAAAGGTATGGGGTAATGATGGGATACATGAACACATGTTTTCAAAAAAATTCTCTGCAGATGGAATTGATTTCAGGGAACCCAATGATCTAATGTTCAATTTCAATAATCCTTATGGAGCTTGTCCTACCTGTGAAGGATTTGGAAAAATATTGGGTATAAGTGAAGATCTTGTAATACCGGATAAAACATTATCCGTATATCAAGATGCAGTCTGCTGTTGGAAAGGAGAGAAAATGAGTGAATGGAAAAAACATCTTATCCATTTGGCTCCTCATTTCAATTTCCCAATCCATACTCCTTATGCAGAATTGACTTCATCTCAACGAAATTTCTTATGGAATGGCAATTCTTCCTGGGAGGGTATAAACGGATTTTTTAAATGGGTTGATGAAAACCAATATAAAATACAATATCGTGTTCTTAAAGCACGATATCGAGGAAAAACCACTTGTCCGGAGTGTGGAGGTTCAAGATTAAAAAAAGATGTGGAATATGTCAAAATAGGAGGCTATTCAATCACCGAGATTGTCAAGATTCCAATATCGGAACTTCGCAATATATTCAATAATTTAAAAATTTCCGAGACGGAACGCATAATTGCTAAACGACTGTTGACTGAAATTAACAACCGTCTTGAGTTTTTAGATGAAGTGGGATTAGGATACCTCACTCTTGACAGACTCTCTTCTACCCTATCCGGAGGCGAAAGTCAACGTATTAATCTGGCTACCTCGCTTGGCTCATCTCTTGTCGGATCAATTTATATACTTGATGAACCAAGTATAGGATTACATTCCCGTGATACCAATAGATTAATTACTGTATTGCGTAAGCTGCAACAGATAGGAAATACAGTAATTGTTGTTGAACATGATGAGGAAATAATGTTGGCATCCGACTATATTGTGGATATTGGCAAAGATGCAGGCAGACTCGGAGGAAATCTCATATATCAAGGCAATTTAAAGGATGCAATTGATAAAAATGAGGAAACTGACTCATATACCGTCGAATACCTACGAGGTATTCGACAGATTGATTATTCTCCTATACGACGCCCTTGGAAGAAATATATAGAGGTCGTGAAGGCTCAGGAGAATAACCTAAAAAACATTGATGTGAAATTTCCTTTAGGAATAATGACAGTTGTGACC
Source organism: Lepagella muris (assembly GCF_004793975.1). Lineage (NCBI taxonomy): Bacteria > Pseudomonadati > Bacteroidota > Bacteroidia > Bacteroidales > Muribaculaceae > Lepagella > Lepagella muris. The sequence continues at coordinate 52,373 of NZ_SRYB01000031.1, read as the reverse complement.
GGTGTCAGCGGTTCCGGGAAATCTACCCTTGTAAAAGAGATTTTATATAAAGCCTTGGCAAGATATCTCGGGAATACGGTAGATGCTCCCGGTGCCCATAATAAACTGACGGGAAATCTAAACGAGATTAAAGCAATTGAATTCGTTGACCAAAATCCTATAGGGACATCTACAAGATCCAATCCGGCGACATATCTGAAAGCCTTTGATGAAATTAGAAAGCTATTCTCCGAACAGCCACTTTCAAAGCAAATGGGATTCTCTCCATCCTATTTTTCTTTCAATTCGGAAGGTGGTAGGTGCGAAGAATGCAAAGGGGAAGGTACAATTACCATCCCAATGCAGTTTATGGCTGATATTCAAGTAGAATGTGAGGTTTGTCATGGCAAACGATTCAAAAAAGAGGTTCTTGATGTAGAATATCGTGGAAAAAATATCTATGATTTTCTTGACATGACTGTGAATCAGGCTATAGAATTCCTTGAAATAAACCCCGGAACGATTGAGAAGAGAATTATCCGTCGTTTAAAGCCCCTTCAGGATGTAGGATTAGGATATGTGAAACTTGGACAAAGCTCCTCTACGCTTTCAGGAGGAGAAAGCCAAAGAGTAAAACTGGCTTATTTCATATCGCAAGAAAAAACAGACCATACCCTATTCATTTTTGATGAACCAACAACAGGTCTTCATTTCCATGACATTGCAACCCTATTAAAATCTCTGAATGCTCTTATTGAGAAAGGACATACAGTGATAATTATAGAACATAATCTTGATATCATAAAATCTGCCGATTGGATCATTGATATAGGTCCGGAAGGGGGAGAAAAAGGTGGTGACATCGTCGCCCAAGGGACCCCGGAAGATATTGCAGAATGTAAGGAATCACATACCGCTCTTTTCCTAAAACCTAAATTAATACATTCTTCCAAATAAGATAAAGCCTATATGCTTTATAAGCAGATTCATTTCAACAATATTCACTCAATTCCTTCAGACGCAATAAAATTTGAGTCTGAAAGGGATAGATTCTAACTGATTTAAAACATTCACAGATGATAAAATCTACAAACATACACTCATCTTCCATATTGATTCCAATAGCAATTATACCAATATTCTCTATTGGCTGCACAAATAAAACTGAAAATAACAGACATGACTTCGCACGACAATTATTTGAGCGGAGTGCAGTCTTAACCAAAATGTATATCGACAGCTTAAGTAATGCATCTGATTCTACCGAAATTCAGCGAATCGCTCTGAATTTCAACAACAGAATAACATCTCTAAACTATGAGTTTCCGCCTGATACTGATCTTGAATTAAATGAGGAGGAAAATGACTCATTGATAAAACTGAATAAAATGTTTACCAAGATGATGCACGTTAAAGATTCCATAATCTCACATCCCACTGTCGCCAATGATTCAGTTATAATAAACCAGCCTGAAGCACCCAACGAAAAAGACCACTGATAGGATCTCTAAATGGATCCTACCAGTGGACATGAAATAATCTCATACATTCTTATTATGGAAGTATTATCTTGACAATACTTCCATTTCACAGATATTGCAATTAAATCTAAGATTCCAAGAAATCTTGCCATTTATCAAAGTCAACGGTTCTTCATACTTTATATTTGACTGTTCTCCCCTCTTCAATTGAAAATTTCCATGCGGCTTATTTCGCTTACATAGTCCGAGTTCTCTCAAGATACAATATCTCGTTGTCATGACAACTGTGCCCTTTTCCAATTCTTTTTTACGCTCCTCTATTGCATATTCTATCTCTGTCACTCCATGTTCCTTATAAAACGCTGCTGCTATGGAATTTGCCACATTATCTCGATAATCAAGTATTTTAGCAGGGAACTTAAATTCTCTATTTTCCGCACGACGCATATCAAAATGATATGTCGCCAGATTTGCCATATCAAGCATATATACCATCTTCCGCCTAAGTTTAGAAATTTCCGAACGAGGAATAAATATATCTGCACCAAGAGTTGATTTAAATGATACTAATGAATAGACAGTATTACCTAATTTTGCAAACTCTCTTTCAATATCCATTGGCTTTATCGCAATATCTTGCTTCACATCTAACGGCAATCTTATTTCCACACCTCTTTCATCACGTGCAGTGATGCCAGTTGGATCCACATCTATTTTTAATGTTATTTTCCTTATCGCAGAATCTTTTCGCATCAATTTTTGCCATTCAATATCACTTGTACGATGTATTATTGCTCCTTTGGGAATATTAATTTTTTTATTTGTAATAATCTTGCCATTCTCTACCCTATTTATGTTTACCCCATTATAGCAATTATTATGATCAAAGAAACTTATTCCATCTCCATTATTTAAATCACTTACATTTACCACTTCCCCCATTGATTTAGGAGTCAATAATGATGCAATAGAGGCTGGTCTACGGGACTCAAGAAAATAAGTGGTAAATCCCCGATTAAAACTCTTGTCCAATTTAGGATCAAATGAACACACAGACGTTCCACTTGAACTTCTGATATATTCATTAGGTCTTGATTTTATTAACTCGTTAATTCTTTTATTGTAAAAAGAGACCACATTCTTTACATAGTCTTCCTCTTTAAGACGCCCCTCTATTTTAAAAGAAGACACACCATTCTCAATAAGTCTATCAATTATATGCGATGCATTAAAATCTCTTAGCGACAACAAATGTTTATCTTCAGAGATTATCCTTCCAGCATTATCTCTCAACAAATAAGGCAAGCGGCAAATTTGTGCGCATTCTCCCCGATTCGCACTCCTGCCTGTAGCCACACAACTCGCATGACATCTGCCGGAATAGCTCACACAAAGAGCCCCATGTATAAAACATTCCACCGGGATATCCACACTTTTAACAATCGATTGTATCTCCGGAATTGTCAATTCTCTTGCAAGTACCAACTGGGAGAAACCAACTTCTTGTAAAAAGCGAGCCTTTTCAGGAGTCCTTATATCACATTGTGTGCTGGCATGTAAAGCTATCGGAGGTAAATCCAAACGGAGCATAGCCATATCCTGAACAATCAATGCATCAACACGTGCTTTGTATAAATCTCTACAAAGAGTCTCTACCTGCTTCAATTCCCTATCATAGATTATCGTATTTACTGTGACGTAAACCTTTGCCCTATATTGATGAGCAAAATCCACTACCTCCGCAATATCTTCAATACTATTTGAAGCAGCCTTTCTTGCACCATGACTTGTTGCTCCCAAATAAACCGCATCTGCACCATGCAGAATTGCTTGCTTTGCTATATGTTTATTGGCAGCCGGTGCTAATAACTCAATTTTTCGAGGGTTTACCATCTGTATTATTTTCTTATTACGATTTATATCTCGGAAACAGATACAATGAATTTATCTAAATTATCAAAGACTCCCGACAATCATAAATTTATTTCTTAAACAATCTGTCAATATTTCTCTTATCCTCTCGCTCTTTTATTGACTGACGCTTATCATACTGTTTCTTACCTCGTCCTATACCTATAATAATTTTAGCGTATCCTTTATCACTTATGAATATTCGAAGTGGAACAATTGTAAATCCGGCATCAGACGATTGCTTCGATATTTTTTCAATCTCCTTTTTTGACAACAATAATTTCCTATCACGTCTAACCACATGATTATTGTATGATCCATATTTATATTCTGAGATATGCATCCCTTTTACCCAAACCTCTCCATGGTCAACTATACAATAACTATCCGTCAGATTGGCCTTACCATCTCGGATTGATTTTATTTCAGTACCGGTAAGCACCATGCCTGCCGTATACGTATCGCCTATTTCATAATCAAAACGGGCTTTCCTATTCTTTATATTTATCTGATCTGATTTCATATTCTTTCTATTTAAAATTGTTTTGGCAATAAGAATCCTATACACCAAGAAAGTACTGATGGAATACCAACAATCAAAAGACATAAGATAAACGTATATGTCATTTGGATGTTCTCCGGAAATTTAAGGAATTTAGCACCTCTACTGATGATATATATAGTCCAAAGAGGTATAAATATCATAAATGACCACAACATTGGCAATAACACGGTCAATGTCCCGAATAATGATAATGTAGAGAGACTGATTACAATCAAGACCTTCCCAAAATCATTTGTTTGAAAATATTCCGCTTTAGGCATTACTATCTTTGAAATAATCAAGATGCAGAAATATCCAAAGAAAAACGAAACAAATGAACTCACGGCATCAATCATCGCATTAGCTAATGAAAGAGATGGATAATATGCCATCACAACAAATTTACTTAACGCCAACACTGCTAATAAAGGATAGAAACATCCTCGCTGAGCCATCTCTGATGTAATCTTAGCACGTCTTACTGATTTCCATCCCTCTATAGGGCTTAACATGACCTTAAGCATCAAGCGGAATACTACCGAAAATGAGACCATATTCTCCAGGGAGTCATCTTCAATATTATATTCAACTGAATTACGATCCACTTGCGCATAATTCGGACCGGAGTTATCAATTGGTGCATCTGATCCTTGCTTATCCACAAATTTATCGTCTGATTCTTCTGAATAAACGTATATATTATTGGTATCTTCTTCTTTCATATCTAACTACAAAGTTAGCTAATTCTAAAATATACACAAAATTATTTTCAGTAATCATAATAAATAAAAATAAGGTCCCTCTAAGAGAGACCTCATTTTTATTTTTCAATTGCATTTGTATCATTCAGCAGCACGATCTTCATTCAGAAGACGAATCATCTCAATCGCACTCTTCGGAATACGCGTGCCGGGACCGAAAATAGCGGCAACTCCAGCCTTATACAAGAAGTCATAATCCTGAGCCGGAATAACGCCACCTGCAGTAACCATAATATCAGGACGGCCCAATTTCTCCAATTCTGCTATAACTTGAGGAATCAGGGTCTTATGTCCTGCGGCAAGAGAAGAGACACCAAGAATATGCACATCATTCTCTACAGCCTGACGGGCTGCTTCTTCCGGAGTTTGGAACAATGGTCCCATATCCACATCAAATCCACAGTCTGCATATCCTGTTGCCACAACTTTTGCACCTCGGTCATGACCATCTTGCCCCATCTTGGCAATCATTATACGAGGTTGACGACCTTCCTTCTTTGCAAAATCAGCAACGACTCTACGGGCTTCCTCAAATTCAGGATCACCCTTCTCTTCACTACTATACACTCCAGATATGGTTTTAATTACAGCCTTATATCGACCTACAACTGCCTCACAGGCATCTGAAATCTCACCAAGTGTAGCACGCAATCCGGCAGCCTTTACAGCCAAATCAAGAAGATTACCCTTTGATGGATCCTTCACACATTCAGTTATAGCCACCAAGGCCTTCTTTACTGCCTCTTCATCTCTATGAGCCTTAAGATCCTCAATTCGGGCACACTGTTCTTTACGCACTTCAGTATTGTCCACCTCAAGGATATCTATCGGATCCTCATGATCAAGACGATATTTATTGATACCGACAATTGTCTGCTTTCCGGAATCAATACGAGCCTGAGTGCGGGCAGCTGCCTCTTCAATCCTCATTTTCGGAAGACCGGTCTCAATAGCTTTTGCCATTCCACCCAACTTTTCGATCTCTTGAATATGCTCCCAAGCCTTATGTGCGATCTCATTTGTCAGAGCTTCCACATAATAGCTACCGCCCCAAGGATCCACCTGTTTGGTGACGTATGTCTCCTCCTGAATATAAATCTGAGTATTACGTGCAATACGTGCAGAGAAATCTGTAGGAAGAGCTATCGCCTCGTCAAGTGCATTGGTATGTAGTGATTGAGTATGACCAAGTACAGCTCCCATTGCTTCCACACAAGTACGTCCAACATTATTAAACGGATCCTGTTCCGTAAGGCTCCAGCCAGAAGTTTGACTATGCGTACGCAATGCAAGTGATTTCGGATTCTTCGGGTTAAATTGTTTTACAATCTTAGCCCAAAGCATACGCGCCGCTCTCATCTTTGCAATCTCCATAAAATAGTTCATCGAAATTGCCCAGAAAAATGACAAACGAGGTGCAAAAGAGTCAATATCCATTCCTGCATTTACTCCTGCCTTCAGATACTCCAGACCATCTGCCAAAGTATATGCCAACTCAATGTCTGCTGTTGCTCCTGCCTCTTGCATGTGGTAGCCGGAAATTGAAATTGAATTGAACTTAGGCATATTCTTTGAAGTATATTCAAAGATATCGGCTATGATCTTCATTGAGAACGACGGCGGATAGATATAGGTGTTACGCACCATAAACTCCTTCAGAATATCATTCTGAATCGTACCTGCCATTTCATCAAGCTTCGCACCCTGCTCAAGACCCGCATTGATATAGAACGCAAGCACAGGAAGCACAGCACCATTCATCGTCATTGAGACAGACATCTTATTCAATGGAATACCATCGAACAATACCTTCATATCTTCAAGCGAACAGATTGAAACACCAGCCTTACCCACATCTCCAACCACACGCTCATGATTTGCATCATAACCACGGTGAGTAGGAAGGTCGAATGCAACAGAAAGTCCTTTTTGACCGGAAGCAAGATTACGGCGATAGAATGCATTCGACTCGGCAGCAGTCGAGAATCCTGCATATTGGCGTATTGTCCAAGGACGAAGGGGATACATCGCACTATACGGACCTCTCAAAAATGGAGGGATACCGGAAACGAAGTCAAGATGCTCTAATCCGTTGAGATCTTCTTCTGTATATATCGGTTTTACCGGGATAAGCTCGGCTGTAATCCAATCGGCTTCCTTATTAACCGACGCGGGGGCAGACGTGCGTTCAGCAATCGCTGCTTTAATATCTATTTCTTTGAAATTGGGTCTCATGTCAGTTGAGGAGTTTTGCGTTAAACTTAACAAGTGTGTCAAGCACATTCACACGAACATGGATAAATTCTTCAATGCCAACAGCCTTGAGATCTTCCATACATGCCGGAGCTCCGGCAACTACAAACATCGCACGTCCATCAAGCTCCTTGTAGGCCTCAGGTGCCAACTCCGCATATTCGTCATCACTTGAACAAAGGACGACAATATCCGCGCCCTTCTCAATCGCTGCATCAACACCCTCTTTTACAGTATTGAATCCGATATTGTCAATTATTTCATATCCGGCACAACCGAAGAAGTTTGCAGAGAACTGCGCACGAGCAAGACGCATAGCAAGATTTCCAATCGTGAGCATAAACACTTTAGGACGCTTTCCACTGCGTTCTGTATCAAGTCTGAGCTGTTCGAACTGACTTGCTGCACGATCAAAAATCAATGACTCTACCGCACCATCCTCTACAGCTGCATTACATCCGCAACCACAGATTTCTCCGGATTTCTCCAATTTACCAAGAGCAGTCTCATTGAAATTAGGATATTGGTTTGTTCCAAGAAGAATCTCTTTTCGTCGAGCCACATCTGTATGACGTTTAACTCCGGATTCATTTACCTTCTTCTGGATTTCTCCGGTTTCAAGCAATGCAAGGAATCCACCTTGCTCCTCCACTTCACTGAATAAATTCCATGCAACTTCAGCTATTGAGGCTGTCAAAGTCTCCACATAGTAAGATCCGCCCGCAGGATCAACCACTTTATTCAAATGGCTCTCCTCACGAAGAAGCAGCTGCTGATTGCGTGCAATACGTTCGCTGAACTCATCAGGACGTTTATATTGCAAATCAAATGGAAGAGTCTCTATTGAATCTACACCTGCCAATGCTGCACTCATAGTCTCAGTCTGTGAGCGAAGAAGATTTACGTGAGCATCATAGATTGTCTGATTAAACTGGCTGGTCACTGCGTGTACCATCATTTTGCAACATTCCTCTTCTGCACCGTATGCCTTGACAATTTCCGCCCACAACATACGTCCTGCACGGAATTTTGCAAGTTCCATAAAATAATTAGAAGAAATGCCCATATTAAATTTGATTCTTCCAGCCGCATCACATGCCGGCATTCCTGCCTCAGTAAGGATTGTCATCCATTCAGCACCCCAAGCAAGGGCATATCCCAACTCTTGAGTGATATATGCGCCAGCATTATTTAGCATGCAGCTATCAACGACAAAGCAACGTATATTCTTAATGTCTTTTACGACATCATACAGCTTCAACGCCTCTTCTTTTATATCCTTTGGGAAAGAAATGCCATGACGGAGAAGACGTTTAAACGGATCAAAGTTAATTGATCCGCGGAAGCTATCTTCAAGACCATGCTTCTTTATATATTCAACCAATATCCCTGCTATTGCAACAGCCTTACCATTACAGCATCCGATATTCAGTTCCACCTTATTAAGGTCAATACCTGCAAGTATAACCTCAAGATCCGCCATTGTGGTGTCACGTTCAAGCGTGATTCCTATCGAATCAACCCCTCTGTCAATGGCATGCAATGCCTCTCGGTTAATCGCTTCAGGAGTTTCTCCTGAAATCTGCTGTCGAATAAGCCAGTCGTTATTGTCACGTGTGCCTCTGACATAAGGGAACTGACCTGGAAGAGTTCCCATGTGTGCGAGATGCTCAAGATCCTCGCGACGATAAAAAGGCTGCACATTAAAGCCCTCATTTGTACGCCAAACAAGTTTCTTGTTGAAATCGGCGCCCTTGAGGTCGACAGTTATCTTCTCTTTCCAAGCCTCTGTTGAGGTGGGAGAAAACATGTCAAATAATTTTTCGGTGTTTGCCATAAGTTTTATAGCTCGTTAATGATATAGATGTATAAGATCTTATCTTTTTAATCATGGAAACGTGTTCTTAAACTCAATCCTATTGGATTCTTGAAATATCACAAGAAGGTATTAAATTCAAGGCATGCATCATTTACGATGCATGCTTATGCATCGCTTCCGTTGCAAATTTAACCAATACTTTTAAATTGAAGAAATTTTTCCGTTATTAATTTACATTTTTTATAATAGTTACTCCACAATCAGCTGTTTTCCCTCACATCTCATTAATTTTCCGGGAAAATCCGATGCTAACTGAAGATTATGCGTAGCCATTACCACGCAATGTCCTGCATTCGAAAGTTGATGAAGCAACGCAGCAATCTGATAGCCGGTTTGAGGATCCAAGTTTCCGGTAGGCTCATCGGCAAGTATAAGATCAGGTTTATTAAGCAATGCTCTCGCTATTACAATTCGTTGCTGTTCCCCACCACTGAGTTCATGTGGCATCTTATAGCTTTTATTTGCCATACCAACCATTGACAAAACCTCATCAATCCGACTGTCAATATCATTTTTATTATTCCACCCGGTAGCCTTCAACACAAATTTCAGATTTCCACTTACCGATCGGTCTTGCAATAATTGGAAATCCTGAAAAACTATCCCTATTTTTCTGCGAAGATAGGGAATCTGCGATTTTTTTATGGAAAGTAAATCAAACCCCATTATCTCTGCGCAATCGCCCGAATATAAGGGCACATCAGCATACATCGTTTTCATAAGACTACTTTTCCCACTTCCTACTCTACCGACAAGATAGTAGAATTCTCCCTTTGAAAGAGAAAATGTGACACCTTTAAGCACATTCTTATCTCCTCTTTCTATCTCCACTCCTCTATATTTAACTATTATGCTCATTTCTTTTTCATATTATTTCACAAAATTAAGTAAATATTTTTCAATGTCAAAACAAAATATTGGCTGCATTCGTCTGAAATCATTTCAAATGAATGCAGCCAATATTTAACAATGTTTTAGACTAATCAATCGCAAATAAAAAAAATAACAGAATTTGAAGTTATCTTTTCCAATTATCTTCCGAATGATATTTTTAATGCAGATGTCTTTAATCCAGGAGAGCTGACAGTTATCTTGGCATTACCCTTCCTACCATTATTTTTCAGCACACCTAAAGCCCGTCCATGCCACGCTTTATGTGTAGAATCGTAATAGGGATCATCATCCTTTATATCTGCATTTCCTAATGCAATGAGTTCGCCACCCCCTATCACAGAAACATTCAATTCATTATCAGCAGTGGGCACCACATTTCCATTCTTATCAACAATCTCAATTGAGACAAATGCCATAGAAGGAGTATCTGATGACGCATCTTCAGAATCAACCGTCAACCTTATACCATACGGCTTCCCGGCAGTAGTAAGCACTTTAGTCTCTTTTACAATCCCATCCGCTCCTATGCCTTCCGCTCTCAATACGCCTTCCTTATAAGGTAACTCAAAAGTCGCCTTCATGCACTCCACTCCCTTTTCTGCAATTTTATCATCATTCAGATACAGCCTAACTTTTGGATAATGAGAATAAACTTCCACCTCTATAGGCTTACCCTCATATCCGGGCCAATTCCACGACTCGTATGTAGGCCAATTCCCCCACATCGTGGTTTTTATTTTTCCCACATATCCGTCAGGCTCTTTCACAGCCAAATATAATTGTTCGCCATCTTCATTCCACAACATAGAACGATAATGGCTGATAGGTTTTCGATATCCGGTCAAATCAATATCACCACAATGGGAAGCATGCCATGGATAAAGCGGGCGTTCAAAATGTTCACCGGGCACATCTCCTTCATAATAATGTCTCCCTATTCCTGATTCTCCTATATAATCTATGGCAGTCCACACAAAATCCCCCACGATATAAGGATTCTCAACACATTTTTTATAATTACTCCAGGCATCCTTTGGAAAAGATTCTGTCTGCACCATCACTCTCTCAGGATTACGCAAATGATCTTTCTCTGATTCATGAATCATATAATTGTACCCAACTATATCATGAACGTCTGCAAGTGGATCATACGTCTTCCAATCCTTTCCCCAACAAGCTAATGCAGATGTCACTGGACGCAAGGGATCCAATTCTCTACAACGAGATGCCAACATATTTGCCGTGGTCACGACTTCAATTTTATCTCGTTCTATCACTTCATTCCCAATACTCCAGCAAAACACAGAAGGATGATTGCGGTCTCTAAGCAGCATAGCATCCAGATCAGACTGCCAATGCTCATCAAATAATATATGATAATCATGATCATTCTTAGCATCTCGCCAACCATCAAATGATTCATCGATCACAAGGAGTCCATATTCATCACATGCATCAAGAAATTCTTCTGAAGAAAGATTATGCGATGTACGCACTGCATTAAAACCAGCATCCTTCAACAATCTTACCCTCCTACGTTCTGCTGCAGGATAGGCAGCCGCGCCAAGGATTCCATTGTCATGATGCACACAACCTCCATTAAGCAGTATTTTCTCTCCATTCAATTTCAATCCCTCTGCTGCATTCCATTCAACCGTGCGAAACCCAATATTTTTTATAATAGAATCCAACGTCTTCCCATTTTCCCGAACACAAACATTAGCTTCATACAACATCGGAGAATCTGGCGACCACGATTTAGCCTCAGGGACGTCTATTGATTGCTTAACTATAAAACCCTTCGTATTAGATGGCACCGTCACTGATGATAATTTTTCATGTCCCAAAATGCTCAAAGAAACATCAACTGAGCGCGGTTCATCACCATCATTATCCAACGACAACTCCATATAAAGCGTAGAAAGATCCGGCGTAGTGAAAAATACGCCCCAATTAGATATATGCAGATTCTCTTGCTGAATAAATTGCACATCTCTATACAGACCCGAACCGGAATACCAACGGCAATTTTTTTGTTTGGAATTATCCACCCTGATAACTACCACATTCTTTCCCGATTTTAAATATTTCGAAATATCCACAAAATATGGACTATAGCCATATCTGTGTCCCCCAACTTTCTCACCATTCAAATACACATCTGAATTCATGTAAGCACCACCCACATACAGCTGATATCTCTTATTCTTCTCCACGTCCTTTATAAAAAAGGATTTTCGATACCATCCGATTCCACCTTCAAGATATCCGCCATCATTTCCAGGCAAAGCATTTTTATCAAAAGGTAATTCTATGCTCCAATCGTGTGGTATGTTAAGTTTACGCCACTCATGGTCATCGTATGAGGGAGATATGCATGTGGAGTCTGAATGAAGAGAGAAGCTCCAATCTTTATTAAAGACAACATCGTTACCGGCGACAGGCAATACATACAGAGTTGAAAGCATTCCAACAACTGAAAATATACCAAAACGTTTACTCATGATACATTATGTTAGGCATAACTATTAATAATTTTACACAAAAAAGTGGAGACAAATTAAAAATTTATCTCCACTTAAGTGTCCAAGATGAGACTCGAACTCACACAGCCTACCGGCCACTACCCCCTCAAAGTAGCGCGTCTACCAATTCCGCCACCTGGACATACATTGATCGGAGTGGAGCGAAAAACGGGACTCGAACCCGCGACCCCGACCTTGGCAAGGTCGTGCTCTACCAACTGAGCTATTTTCGCATTGCGTTCAGAAAATTCCGATCAATTATTATTTCAATGTTCTTGGAGCGAAAAACGGGACTCGAACCCGCGACCCCGACCTTGGCAAGGTCGTGCTCTACCAACTGAGCTATTTTCGCATTGCGTTCAGAAAATTCCGATCAATTATTATTTCAATGTTCTTGGAGCGAAAAACGGGACTCGAACCCGCGACCCCGACCTTGGCAAGGTCGTGCTCTACCAACTGAGCTATTTTCGCATATTTATTTTGCAACTTTCAAGAGTATCATTCTCCCTTTTTGCGTTGCAAAGTTACTACCTTTTTTTCATCTGTGCAAACTTTTTATTTAATATTTTTATATCTATCTTAATATCTCATTGATTCTAAATCCAATAATTTCTTATTTTTTTTATAATTTTATAATCCTAATTCATCAAAATTCTCATAAAATCCACAGATAGCCTTAGTCTTTTTATCTCACAGGTCATCATCTCTTCGAATATGAAGTGATATTCCCGACCTGGACCTCAAGTATCAATCGCTGATAAAAAATAAAATTATTCTTTGCGAAATTGAAATTCAATTGAGCTTCCAGATTAAGATTCTTATTTGAAAAAATTTTTGCATATATATCAGTCCTATTGTAGAAAGAAGACATATAGAATGGCTCACCTTGATACAATACACTGCCAAGTTCTCCATACTCCGGGAATAGCTTTCCTCCAATATAAAGAGAATTTCTTAAGCCTAAGAATTTCCATTCTGCCAACAGATCCATCCAAAAACCTCCGGGAGTGCGCCAGCCTATTTCATCCGCCCTATTCCTCTCTATAGTCATTACAGCTCCTGCCTTTACGTTAAATTTATCCAAAGGCACGTATTTATCTAACTCCATACCCAAATATGTATTTACAAGAAAATTATCAACCACACGTTCATCATCCGGAGAATTTTTTCGTCGGGCAAGGTGATTCATCATCAAATGCCCTCCTATAATAAACACATCCCCCTTGGGTTTACACTCCCCATGAAACACTATATTAAACGCCTCTCGCGTAATCTCCGACTGAATACCTCTCCAGTCTATATATGCATCAAAGAATCCTTTATCATGATTATATTGCACAAGAGCCCCCCGGATGCTTTTTTGGAAATACTCCAACGAATCATTCCATAGAAATCCAGGCAATCGCTGATGCAATTGCGTCCGTGGAAACATTCCCATAGAAAATTTCCATGTGTCAGATTCATGCCGATAATACAACAATGGTATAATCTTTCCATTTTTCACTGTATTTTCAAGTGGTTGAGTCCACACTGCGCCTCCGGAAATCCTATCCTTATCAGAAAACTTCAAACCTATTTCAGGCGCAAGCGTAACAAAAAAGAAGGTCTTTGCATTATTCATTTTTGTATCCCCCTCTCTATTATCAAATACAGAACCCATATTTACTTCCCATGTCGGCTCAATCGCCAAAACAATATCAACACAGAGCAATGACAACATCATTACCCCTAATATACGTTTCACTCTGTTAATCATAACAATATCTTTTTTATCAAAATTTATATTGCAAAAATATAAAAATATCCTCAATTCATTTGCACAATTCAAAATAATGTTGTAATTTTGCATCGCAATTCAGAAAGGACCCATTCTTTTTAAGTTGCACAACTCTCAGTATTTGTCCAGGTGGCGGAATTGGTAGACGCGCTACTTTGAGGGGGTAGTGGCCGGTAGGCTGTGTGAGTTCGAGTCTCATCTTGGACACCTGAAACTGCAAATCGCAAATTGCGATTTGCAGTTTTTATTTTATCTTATTAGCTCCAAATACTGCATAATAAGGAGAGACGACATCATATCGCCTCCCCCTATTATTCACTTAAAATACAATATAGTTCAGACAACTTCAATATCAGACCAATGTTTTCCCAAACGGGAACATTGCAAGACGCATTAATTTGAAGTGTTGCATTCCAAATGGCACACCTACAATAGTAATACAAAATACTACCCCCCATAGCAGATGAGTTAATGCTATCGGAATCCCACCTACAAACCACCATATAAAATTCAGAATCGAATTAAGACATCCTCCGGACGATGGCGACGTAGGCTCAACTGAAGTGCCAAACGGCAATAATGCCAACAGACTCAACTTTATCGTCTGCAATCCAAATGGAATGCCAATAATTGTCAACATCATAGCCACACTTGACACAAGATATTCAACAGCGATCATCAATCCGCCGAAGATTATCCATATTATATTAAGCAATACATTCATAATCTTCAATATAACTCAATAAGACATATCATCTCAATTTTCAATCTCCACTTTTGATGCCTACTTAAATGTATCTGGCAAATCATTCTCATACAAGACTATATCTCCAGACCTCAACAACGTGGATAACACCAGCTGAGCATCATTGAAGCTGTCCACCACATGTAGATTCTCCTTTTTGAATCCAGCCTTATTTATACCGGAGAGAATTGCATCACGATTATATTGCCCAACGATAATCGCAACATCGCAACTTTTAGCGATTTTCTCTCCGAATGCTTCATTAAGTTCATTCTGCCGACTTCCCAATTCAATCATTCCCGGGGTGACTACAATACGTTTCCCTGTCTTAAATTCAGACAAGACATCCAACGCCATTTTCGAACCGGTAGGATTTGAATTAAAGGCGTCATCAATTATAGTAACGCCACCGGCTGTTTGCTTCATGCTCAACCTGTGCTCCACCTGTTCTATTCCAGAAACACCACGTCGTATTTTTTCCTCACTCATTCCCAAACGCAATGCCACTATGACAGCCGCAATAAGATTTGATATATTACATTCTCCGACAAGACGCGTCGACAATTCAATCACCCCGCCATCCGGTTTACGTATTGCAAATGAAGTTCCGTTTACAGTATATTTTATCGACTCCGCACTATATTGACAATCTTTTCTATTTTCATTTGCCACACAATAGCGGACACATTCCACATTCCTCACATCTCTATTGGCACAATATTCAAAATCATTATTAACTACAGCAAAGCCATCCGCCGGTAAGGAATCCACAAGTTCAAACTTAGTGGATTGCACATTCTCTATACTTTTGAAAGACTCGAGATGCATTGGACCCACTGCCGTAATAATACCCATATCCGGATGAACCAAATCACAGATCTCCTTTATATCACCTTTCTGCTTTGCTCCCATCTCACATATAAAAATGGTATTGTATGGCTTCATCATTTCCCTTACAGTACGTATTACCCCCATAGGCGTGTTGAATGATCCAGGTGTCATCAAGACATCATACTCTTCCGATAAAATTCGGTAAAGATAATGCTTAGTACTTGTCTTACCATAAGACCCGGTAATTCCTATTATCTTTAAATTTGGCATAGATTGCAGTATCGAATAAGCCTCATTCCAGTATCGCCTATTGATCATCCTTTCCACAGGCATAAGCACAACTACTGCCAACATGACAATCGCCCACGAAAATATTGCCATAAGCAGAACGCTTCCTATTGCAATAGCTTGCGGCGGATACAAACCAAACACAATGTTCTCTTTATAGGTAGAAATGACTAATCCAATAAATATCAATAAGGAAATCAATGCCGATACTGTATATATACGCCAGACCCTATTAGTAAACACCAACGGCTTTTTATGTTTTTTCTTGAAAATCATAAAACATTTAACTACCATTACAATCGAAGCAATCAGCATTGCGAGCCTCAAATCAAGCAATGTTGAAAACACAAGAAACAACAAAGCCACATCCACCATTCGCCAGGTGCTTCCTATATCTTGCTTCAAGTATTTCCAATACCTCTTAATCCTGTAACTATTCTGCTGCAACATGTGGATATCATGCTTAAAGTTCAATACCATATAAGCACCACATACCACATAAATAACTATTAAAAATAGACTCATATCTTATATTTTATTTGAATTTACAAATTAAACGACCGATTTTTAAGCAGGAATTTAAAGGACATATATCCTATTTCAGCTCTTCTTTAAAAAACTCCCTAATCACTGACTTAAACCCATAAGGATTATCCAGGAAGCTATAATGCCCACAAGCCTGGAAACTAACCAATCCGGAATCCGGAATCAACCGCTCCATTGTCTTGGCATCTGAAAGTGGAGTGGCAGTATCATCTTCCCCCCATATCAATAGAGTAGGTGCCTTTATCTTTGGCATGACATATTTCAGATCTTCATTCACACATTTGCTCATCACGCCTCGCATGACTGGAGATGAATTTCGATAATCTGCAGATCCTCTTTGGGATCTGATGCTATCTATCAATGCATTCCCCTTATTCTTCCCAAGTATCATTGGCGCAATCTTCTTTAAGAGTTTAAACGTATAAACCTTATAGTAATATCTCAAACTGCGCTTAGGCTTAATTCCCGCTGCATCCACGAGCACAACCTTCGACACATCATTTCTTGAAGATAATAGAATAGCAATACGTCCCCCGAAAGAATGCCCTATTAATACAGGTCGACAAATATTTAGTTGAGCAATAAATTGCTCAACTGTTCGTGTAAACTCTTCAATTCCCCACACTTCAGTTGGTTCTTGGCTTTTACCATGACCGGGAAGATCAATATTATACACCTTCATGCCCGGCTCAAGTATAGACGCAATGCTTTTTACTGTCGTATGGTCGCAACCCCATCCATGCATCAAAACGACGGGCACACCCCCATCCTTACCCGACTCTTCATAAAAGAGCCTGATTCCATTTATAGTTATTTCTTTTTCCATACATTACTTTCATATTAACAGACAACCCGACACTCAATTTCTTGATTCCGGACTTAACCTACATCAGCAGCATCAAATGCCCTGTCTGACCAATTCCAAACTACAAAATTATAAAAAATACTTAAGAGCACTCCCCCTTACACCATTTATATTTGCTCATACCGCAATTTTTTCGTATATTTGCATCCAACTCAAATCCTCGTGGTGACGCACATTTGCGTAATTATTTGATTAACCTCTCAGTTGTGCGGTGCGTACTGCGCAACTACAAGTTTTTTCGTCTGCAATGATAACAAAATGGAATTACCAACCACTCTCCCTTCAGCAAAAATCTGCAGCTGACGAGATGCTCCCTCAATGCGGGGGGGCAGCACCTATTGCAGAATTGCTTATCAGGCGAGGAGTCAATACACCTCGAGGTGCACAAGCATTCTTCACCCCATCCATCGCGGATCTACATGATCCATTCCTGATGCCGGACATGGACAAGGCTGTTAATCGTCTTAATAAGGCCATGGGGGCTAAAGAACGAATAATGATCTACGGAGACTATGATGTCGACGGAACTACTGCAGTAGCATTAGTCTATAAGTATCTCCAGAATTATTATAGCAATATTGAATACTACATTCCTACCAGATATGAGGAGGGATATGGAATCTCTTTAAAGAGTATTGATTACGCAGCAGAAAATGATGTTAAGCTCGTAATCGTGCTGGATTGTGGAATAAAAGCAATTGATGAAATCGCATACGCAAAAGAAAAAGGTATCGACTTCATTATATGTGATCATCATGTTCCTGATGACATTCTTCCTCCTGCTGTGGCAATACTCAATCCCAAGATGCCAAACACCACTTATCCCTGCCCTCACCTATCGGGATGCGGTGTTGGATTTAAGTTCATGCAAGCTTTTGCATTGAGCAATGGGCTTTCCAATCATAATGAATTAGAATCACTCCTTGATCTTGTTGCTGTCAGCATTGCCGCCGACATTGTGCCCATTGTTGGAGAAAATAGAGTCATGGCATATCATGGTTTACGTAGACTCAACTCAAATCCCAATCTTGGATTAAGAAGTATTATACGCCTGTGCAAACTTACCAATAAAGATATTACCATCAGTGACGTGATATTCAAAATTGGTCCACGGATTAATGCTTCCGGAAGAATGCAGAGTGGTATTGAGGCAGTCGATCTGCTTGTCTGTCGTGACCTGCATGATGCTTATGAGAAAGGGAAGGATATTGATCAATACAACCGCAACAGAAAGGAACTTGACAAAAAAATCACAGACGAGGCAAACGACCTGATTGAACGGAATGTAGGCATAATACATGGAAAGCGTTCAATTGTCGTATACAATAAGGATTGGCACAAAGGCATCATTGGCATTGTAGCCTCCCGATTGACTGAACTATATTACAAGCCATCTGTTGTATTGACATTCTCCAACGGGATTGCCACCGGATCTTCAAGATCCGTACAAGGTTTTGATATCTATTCCGCAGTAAATTCCACTCGTGATCTTCTTGAAAACTTCGGTGGTCACACCTACGCCGTAGGTCTTTCGCTCAAAGAGGAAAATATTCCGGAATTCCAAAGAAGATTTGAAGAATATGTTGCTACTCACATTCAGCCAAATCAATTGTCGCCAATGATTGATATTGATGCCACAATTGAATTTGCAGACATAACTCCTGAATTAGTGGCATACTTGAAAAAATTCAATCCCTTCGGTCCCGGAAATCAAAATCCGATATTCTGTACAAGAAATGTTTTTGATTTCGGCACGAGCAAATTGGTAGGTAAAAATCTTGAACATATCAAATTGGAGTTGGAAGATGACAGCACAAGCAGAGTAATAAATGCAATTGCTTTTAATATGGCACCATATTTTGAGCACATACATGCCCACAAACCTATTGATATCTGCTATACAATCGAGCAGTCTAAACATTCCGGCAGCCTTGACTCCATTCAATTGATGATTAAAGATATCAGACCATCAACAGAATAACGTTTTGTATTTATTAGATTTCAATGATTACCTTCTTCGTAAAATATGACAACCCACGAAATTCTCAAGAGATATTGGGGATATGATAGCTTCAGACCTCTTCAGGAAGATATCATAAATTCAGTGTTAAAGGGGGACGACACCCTTGGATTAATGCCCACTGGAGGAGGTAAATCCATTACTTTTCAAGTGCCGGGACTTTTTTTTGAATCCGGAGTAACTGTTGTTGTGACTCCCTTGATATCATTAATGAAAGACCAAGTAGATAATCTGAAAAGGCACGGTATAAAAGCTGTATGTTTCCATTCGGGAATGTCTGGGAAAGAAGTACGTTATGCTTGGGAAAAATTAATGTATGGGAAAGCAAAATTTCTATACATTGCTCCGGAACGATTACAAAACGAAAGATTTATGCTGGAACTACGTCAAATAGACGTAAGGCTTATCGTTGTAGATGAGGCACATTGCATATCTCAATGGGGATATGACTTCAGACCATCATATCTAAGGATAAAATCCTTACGCCTGTTAAAGCCAAACGTTCCGGTTCTTGCACTTACTGCCACAGCTACTCCGGAAGTCGTAGATGATATAATGTTGCAGTTAGACTTCAAGAAAACCAATATATTCAAGAAGAGCTTTTCAAGAGACAACATAAGTTATATTGTCAGATATTCTGACACAAAAATACATGATATTTTACATATTCTCTCCAGAACATCCGGATCCTCTATCGTGTATGTACGAAGTCGGAAAAGATGCCGGGAAATTTCCGATTTTCTGTCATCAGCCGATATATCGTCAACATATTACCATGCCGGGCTTGATTTCAAAGTAAAAGAGCAACGTCAGAATGCATGGCAATCAAATGCCGTAAGGGTTATGGTCGCGACAAACGCATTTGGTATGGGAATTGACAAGCCGGATGTAAGGGTCGTGATCCATTACGATATACCGCCATCTCTTGAAGAATATTATCAAGAAGCCGGTAGAGCCGGTAGGGACGGACTCGCCTCCTTTGCTGTACTTCTCGCAACGAAGACAGATCCCGGAGTGATGCGCCGAAGAATTACTGAAGCCTTTCCCGAAAGAAAAATTGTAAAAAAGACTTATGAACGCATCTGTAATTTCCTGCATGTCTCAATAGGTGAAGGTTATGATTCTGTAAGAGAGTTTGACATCACTAAATTTTGTAATTTATTTGAGATTCAGGAAAAACAATGCCGGGCAAGTATTCGCCTACTATCTCAAGCCGGATATTTACACTTCATTGAGGAAATTGACAGCAGGTCTCGATTCAAAATGTTATGTCCGAGAGAAGAGCTATACGATATCCATGAATGGTCAATAAATGCAGAAAAGACTCTGACAGCCACACTAAGGAAATATACAGGAGTCTTCTCTGACTATGTATATATTGTGGAATCAGACATCGCTTCCTGTACTCAGCTTTCTAAAAATGAAATCTACGAGGCTATGCTTGAATTATCAAGGATGAAAATCATAAGCTATATTCCTCATTCCGGCATACCTATGATATATTTTCCAACAGCACGAGAAGAAACATCTTCATTATTAATTGGGAAAAATATTTATGAATCTCGGAAAAATGCAATGTCTGCCAGAATTGAAGCCATGCTTGATTACACTTTTTCAAAAAAGGATTGTCGGGTGCAACGTATGTTAGCATATTTTGGAGAATCCGATTCCGGAAATTGCAGCAAATGTGATATATGTAGGGATAAAAGAAAGAAATTAAAGTCTGATTCCAATAATCAGACAGAGATTATAAATAATATTCTCTCTTTTATGAAAACAAAACCTGATGGCACAACTCTTACAATCATATTACAACAATGTGGAAAGGATACTGCTTTAATCTCTTCTGCCATATCTTTTCTTTGCAATGAAGGATTCATGTCATGTAATAATAATATTTATCGTCTCAATTCCTCTGTAATATGATAATTCGTAAGTTTCTTATGCAATATGATCTGACTTGCTGATTGTAATAACTTATTTGTCTCCTATGAGCGATCAACAAATCCGGAAATTGAAGGGATACAAACAATATGATAATTGAAATTCATAATGGCTCATATCATATAGGCTACTATACATTTGACGACATTTCTGATATAATTGAATATATCTGCAATCATACAACTTCTATATGAGAGGCTCAGTCACTTCAATATTCACCATACTGCCAAATGCCGGGATATGATCAAACGGTCTTTCATCATCGATACTTCCTGCCAAAATCATGGCATGAAGTATCGTCCCTCCATGTGTAAAACACAGGACTGACTTATACCCATCTCGGATACATTCATTTATAAATACTCTCACCCGCCTTTGATGATCCTCAAATGACTCTCCTCCTGGAGTGACCTTATGTCTCCAATCATTGAAGTATTCTTCAAGCTGATGCTCTTCAATTTCTGCATAAGATTTCATTTCCCAATCACCGAAATCCATCTCGGCAAGATTATCATCAACATCCGCATATCCAAAACCACAAAATTCTGCCAATCGACGACAACGCGTAAGTGGACTTGTAAACACCCTATCAAATTTATTATCTCCAATATTCATCCTGACGATCTCCGCCTCGGCTTCAAATGTACTTTTCAACAACACATCTGTCTTCCCATATATAGTCCCCTTTGGCACATCAGGAGTAGTGTGCCGAATCAACGTTAATTTCATATATACATCGCCACAAAAATTATACAAAACACCAATTCCGTCATTATATAGACAGCCCCACAACAATCTCCCGTATATCCTCCTATCTTCTTTTTCAAGTATAACATCAGAAGAAAGGATACGGCAAATGCGCCCAACGAAGCAAAAAGGAATATATATGATAATTCCATAAAAACAACTGACATAACAACCATAGGCATAACACCCAATACAAATGCCAATACAGTATCCATTACACCCGGACGATTATATGACACTGCATTTTTTGACACATTTCTCCTTGCATACTCCAAAAATGATAGCATTCTACCTGAACAAAATTTTCCCCATGGGTCCGCGCCTAAAATCATGCAGACACCACCTTCAACAGGCAATGATGATAACAGAGACACAATAAGGCAAAACATTACAATCAGCGAGATCACACCGTATGTGCCCACATGAGAATCTTTCATTATCGAAAGAATCTTTTCCCTATCACGTCCGCCTCCAAACCCATCAAAGAAATCTGCCAATCCATCTTCATGGTATCCGCCTGTAGCCATCATGCGGCAACCAACAGCCAAAATTGCAGAAGGCAACGGTGGAAGCATCTGGCAAAGCAATACATATATTCCTCCACATATAAGTCCTGTAATCCAGCCGCAAAATGGCCACCAAGTGACCACATTCCTATAAGATTCAGAAGACAGATTGGGAAAAATCCTCCAAAATGGGATTTTTGTAAACATCGTTAATGATGCTATTGCCTGTTCCGCGAGCCTGTTCATGTAAAATATTTTGTGACACTTACCTTTTTAAAACTATCCATTTCATTTATCATTCTCACCGCAGAATCAACTATCGGATAGGCACAGACTGCACCGGTGCCTTCACCAAGACGCATTGACAGGTGTAAGACCGGACGGCCACCAAGTATTTCCAACAATTTCTTATGACCGGACTCATCTCCGACATGACCATATATGACATATTCTTTTACTTCCGGATAAAACATTGAGGCAGCCAACAGACATGCCGACATTATGAACCCATCCAACAAAATAACCATTTTAAGTTCAGCAGCCTGAAGCATAGCTCCGATTGCCATCACCATCTCAAACCCTCCGTATGCGCAAATAGCTTTTTCGGGATTACTTCGCAAATACTGCTTATCATAACGGTCAAGTGATTTCTTGAGGACATTAAGTTTATGTCTGACTCCGGAGGAATCAAGTCCAGCTCCTGCCCCTACACACCTCTCCAAATCAACATCTCCGAAAATTGACATCCATAATGACGAAGAAGATGTATTGCCACTACCCATTTCTCCAAAACTTACAACGTTGCAACCCTCAGCATATATTTTTCTAACTACATCTGCACCCGCCTCTATCGCTTCATTCATCTCATCAATAGACATTGCATCCTCATGCAAATAATTACGGGTACCTCGGGATATTTTCTTACATAAAATTCCCAATTCTTCAGGGAAATCAAAATCAACTCCGGCATCAACTAACATCAATTTAAAACCATGCTGATTACACAAAAAATTGATTCCGGATGTACCTGTAGCGAAATGAATCATCTGCTGGTATGTCACCTCCTTCGGAGAAAGACTTATACCCTCCTCTATTACTCCATGATCTCCTCCAAACAAAACGTTATACGGATTCTTCAGACATGGCGACAATGTTTGCTGAATTAAAGACACCCTTAATGCTAATTCCTCCAAGAAGCCTAATGAACCCTTAGGCTTTGTAAGGAAATTGATTTTTTCAATTATATCATTCTCAATCCCTTTATCAGGAGAATCGATCTTAAATTCTTTCATTACCAAAATATTGATGTTTTTGCTTGATGTCTGATTATTTTTTATTTAAGTCTTAATGGAATTCCGGAGACTATCATGTATACCTCGTCTGCGACAGATGCCACATACTGATTAAGTTCACCCTGAAGATCAGAAAAATCACGTTGCATTTTATTCGCAGATATACCACCCAGTCCTATTTCATTACTCACGACCACTATTGTCGAGCCTACATGATGAAATAGTCTATCAAGTTCCATTTTTACTGAATCATACGCAATTTCCGATTTTTCTCCACATGCGAAGAAATGATTTGTCGCAAACATTGTCAGACAATCAAGCAACACGGTCTTATTCGTGAAATCAGCATCAAAATGAAGTGGAGACTCAATCGTATCCCAATTGTCGCCTCTTCTTTTTCGATGTTTTTCCACTCTCAAGACCATCTCCTGATCTGAGATCTCCGCTGTGGCAAGATACACTGGATTTTTTGAATTTGCCAAGACATAACTCTCAGCAAATCTACTTTTTCCTGATCTTTGCCCTCCGGTAATCAGAACAATCTTGCCATTCTCCATTAATTATTCGATTTAGTGATCATAAAATCAGATCAGAACGCAATCCTACCCTTTTGTGCCTGTTGAACCATCTTTTCTCCCGGCACAAGATAAATCTCCAATCTACGATTCTTATCCCTATTATCCATTGAATCATTCGACTTCAAGGGCATGTCATCTCCTAATGAATATGAAAATAAATAGCGAGTATCTGCTCCACTCTCATCAAACCAATCAAAGACTGCATTTACCCTATCTGTCGTAAGCTGTTCTCTATACAAATCTGATCCGGTGTTATCAGTATGCATGACAAGCATTACCCTATACATATCCGGATCCTTCAGATACCGTCTTATCGGAGCAAGATAATCTCCCGCATCACGACGCAGTTCTGTCATATTAGGAGCAAATAGCAAATGAGCAGGAATCGTGACTAACAGCACTTCCTTGTTTCGGAATGCCTCTACCGTACATTCACCTTTTGGAGTATACTTCCCATTAAGCAGACGAGTCTTACCCTCCTTTGTCTGGAACTTCTGAATCAATTCTGAAGTTTTACCAACATCTACAGAATTCAGCATCTCAATAAAATCCATACTATCAAGATCACTAAATCGGGCAGTTGCCGACACAGTAGAGTCCTGTGGCTTAGGCTGCTTACCATTAATTGTTACCGGAGACAACATAATCAGGCAACACCCTGCAATACTATTAAATAAAATCTTCAAGCGATTCTTCATAATCCAATTCTGCCTTTACGATAAGTTCCACGTCTTTTGAATCCATAATCAATTCTTGATCATTCTTCACCTCTTTTTTCACGTATTTAACGAGATCGTCCACATCAAGCTGCTCCTCTTCTGTCTCTATAGAGTTTAACGAAAGATATCCA
Organism: Lepagella muris; assembly: GCF_004793975.1. NCBI lineage: Bacteria > Pseudomonadati > Bacteroidota > Bacteroidia > Bacteroidales > Muribaculaceae > Lepagella > Lepagella muris. Next base: position 27,157 of record NZ_SRYB01000031.1, on the reverse strand, counting down.
TTATCCTCATAATAGTCCCAAATTATATCTACTATGCTCAATATTTCATCATCGTCATATTTCTCCCTTATAGATTCAGGAAGTTCCGCACGAATGAATTTTACGGCATTATCCTCATTAAATGAATATTGATTATTTTCCATATTTCTTGCTATTTTTAATAAATATAATTTCGACTCCCGACTTAGTTGTCATTTGTCTTTATTCTTTTTATTAAGGTCAATCAAGCCATCCGGCAAACTCATTTTTATAACTTTATCCTCATCATTGATTTCTTGTATAAAGTCATCCACAACAGGGATAAAAACCTCATCTCCTTCAGGGGTATCAACTACAAATAGAAGATTCTCCGTAGATGAGTCAACCCTCGACACAACGCCTATCATCTCTTTGGATGAATCATCAAATACACCATAGCCACTGAAATCATCCTCCTCATAGACATCGTCTCCATCCAATTCCAGGAAAGATACCAATTCTGATTTAATACCATAGATTGTTTTATTCACAAAATCCTTTGCATCGTATTCCGAATCAATACCTTCAAGTTTTATCAGATATGATGTAGAACCTTTAGGTCTCACCGACGAAGCAAAAAACGGTACAAATATTCCATCAATATCTACCACTACAGCATTACCTTCTGACACATATTCTGAATCAATATCCAAAATTGCATTCAATTCTCCTTTGAGTGCATGTGTCTTCTGGAATTTACCTATTGCCTTTATATCCTTCTCTTCTATCATTCCTCACTTCTTATAATATGGGCTCCAAGCTTATTCAAGCGTTCATCTATTCTTTCATAACCACGGTCTATCTGATTGATATTTTGTATCCGGCTCGTACCCCTTGCTCCCAACGCCGCTATGAGCATCGCTATTCCGGCACGAATATCAGGTGAGACCATATTGGTAGAATGTAAACAATGAAACTTACCGGCTCCGATTACAGCAGCACGGTGTGGATCACACAATATTATCTTTGCTCCCATATCTATCAATTTATCCACAAAGAACAAGCGACTCTCAAACATCTTTTGATGAATAAGCACACTCCCCTTAGCCTGGGTGGCAACCACAAGAAATATACTTAACAAATCAGGAGACAAACCGGGCCATGGAGCATCAGAAAATGTCATTATAGATCCATCCATAAACGAATCTATGGCATAAATCTCGTCTTGTCTGACATGAATGTTATCCCCCTCAACCTCCATATTCACTCCAAGACGACGAAAACATTCCGGCATTATTCCCAAATCATCTATACCCACATTCTCCAACACAATATCCGAACCGGTCATGGCCGCCACTCCTATAAAGCTGCCCACCTCTATCATATCGGGAAGCATTTTATGATCAGTCCCACCAAGATAATCCACCCCACAGATTGTAAGCAAATTCGAACCGATACCAGTTATTTTAGCACCCATTCTTACGAGCATCTTACACAATTGCTGAATATATGGTTCGCATGCCGCATTATAAATTGTTGTGACTCCGGAGGCAAGCACTGCTGCCATTATGATATTGGCAGTGCCTGTAACCGATGCCTCATCAAGCAACATGTAACATCCCTTTAGACCGTTGGGAGCAGTAATATTATAATACTTTCCTAATTCATCATATTCAAATTCCGCCCCAAGTTTCTGCCAACCCCAGAAATGGGTATCAAGGCGACGACGACCGATTTTATCTCCACCCGGCTTAGGAAGTATTGCCTTACCAAATCTTGCAAGCAATGGTCCGACTATCATGACTGAGCCCCTCAAAGACTGAGCCTTCTTGCGAAATTGCTCAGAATAAAGATATTCGGTATCTATTTCTTTTGCACTGAAACTTACCGTATTATTATCTATATGCTCTGTCTCCACTCCCATTTCCTCTATCAGGGATATTAAGTTTCTTACATCCGCGATATCAGGGAGATTACTGATAACCACCCTTTCAGGTGTCAATAATGTAGCACAAATCACTTCCAATGCCTCATTCTTGGCTCCTTGTGGAGATATATTGCCTTGCAACCTATGACCTCCCTCAACAATTAGTGAACTCATGAATATGATGCTTTACTTTTTCTTTTTCGCTTTTTTACCACTCGCCTGTTGTGTCACATCAAGGTATTCATTCAGACGATAATTTTCCGGATCTATCTGAATCTTACCATCAGAAATTTCTGCTATATCCATAAATACACGTGCATCATTTGCCAATTCAGGATTTTGCATGACAAGAAGTTTCTTCATCTGATTTGCTATCAGGAAAATCAACTGATCTTTTTCCACACAGTTATCCATTACGGCAACTTCCTGTATCATCAACTGGATATTTCTGCCATAATGTCTGAATCTATTCACCTCCCCTCCGTATGGTATTTTTTTACGTTCCGGACTTAATTGATCTTTACCAATCACCTCACAGGGGAATTCTATGTCAAGCTTAAATCTTGACATTACATTAATGTGATCCCAAATCTTCTGTTTATCCCCTTTATCTCCAAGCATTGATGGGAAAAGAGTAGCCATGACTTCAGAGATTGCAACCGCACACCTTGTACGCTCCTCCTTATCCTCTATCGCCACACAATAATCAATCATCCGTTGTATGTTTCTGCCATACTCAGGCATGAGCAATTGCGACTCATTGGTATTATATGGTATTATTTTCATATTCATCTGATTATTGGATATACATCAATAAAATATTTAATGATATCCTTGGTTTGCAATTAATATCTGACGTTTTGACACCTACTTATTCAACACTCTATTTTTAGGAATTGTTGTCTGATATTCCTTTAGATAATTGGGAGTGGAATAAGCGACATCAATAAAACGGTTCTCCTGGAAATATTTCTCAGCCAATGCCATCATATCACGCGCATGAGGATTAATATTTTCCAACCATTCACCATTCTGTCCTCCATAGACACCTTTGAATTTAGCAGCGCCGTCACCAAAAAACACCACTTTACGATAGGGATAAAGATTTTCAAACGAACCTTCGTCAAGAATCACAGGACCTTCCTCTATAATATTTGAAAGCCTGAAATCTATTGCTCCGGCAAAGACCTCCATCCGCCTGGCATCTACCATTGGCACCAATATTTCGTCACCTTGCCATTCAAGATTTCGGAACATCGCCTTGACTGCCATTATCTGTAATGTAGATATTCCTATCAACGGGACACCAAGACTAAATGCCAAACCTTTTGCGAGAGATAACCCTATTCTAAGCCCGGTATAAGATCCCGGTCCAAGACTGACAGCCACTGCATCGAGTTTTTCCCCTTTTCTATTAACTTCATCCATGCAGCGTTCAACAAATGGAGCAAGTTTCACCGCATGATTCATCCCTTCGGTATCCTCCAATTGGAACTCCACCACTCCATCCTTTGTCAAAGCCACGCTACATGTCATAGACGATGTTTCAATATTTATTATTAGTGCCATTATTCTTTTCGATTAATTTTTGCATGATAAGCCTCCACACAATTTTGACCATCTATTGCAGCCGATACTATACCGCCTGCATATCCTGCCCCTTCTCCCGCCGGATAGAGATCCTCTACCGATATATGGTTTAAAGTTTCTTTATCCCTTGGGATTCTGACCGGACTCGATGTCCGTGATTCCAACCCCACCATCAATCCATCATGGGAAATAAACCCATGACATTTACGGTCAAAGATTTTAAATCCCTCCTTCAATCTACTTGAAATTTCTGTTGGCAACAGTAGATCCAGACGCGCGGCATGCACTCCGGCAGGATAAGAACTGCGAGGAAGGCTCTTCGAATCTTTTCCGGATATAAAATCTGTCATTCTTTGAGCCGGAGCATTTATTGAATTTCCTGATGCCTCAAAAAATCTTTTTTCAAGATTCTCTTGTAATGCCATCATCTCAAGTGGTCCTTCTGATTCAAATCCTGATATATCTCCCGGATGAAGTTCCACCACCATGCCAGAATTTGCCCATTGGCTGGCTCTTGCAGAAGCCGACATTCCATTGACTACAGACTGACGATCTCCCGACATAGCAGGGACAACAACACCACCGGGGCACATACAAAATGAATACACACCTCTTCCATCAACCTGAGTCACGAAACTATATTCCGCTGCCGGCAAATATTCCCCTCTACCATCTTTTGAATGATATTGCAAACAGTCTATCAATGTTTGGGGATGTTCAAGTCTGACCCCAATCGCAAGACCTTTTGCTTCAAGCGCAATATTTTCTTTATGTAGAAAGCGGTATACATCCCTTGCTGAATGTCCGGTTGCCATGATGACTGCACCCCTAACTTCTCCTGAATTTGTCCGCACACCTCTGACTACATTATCTTCAAGAATCAATCCGGTGACCTTCTCCCGAAATCTCACCTCTCCTCCACATTTCAATATCGTATTGCGGATATTCTTTATGACATCCGGAAGTTTATCACTCCCGATATGAGGATGAGCGTCCACAAGAATATCTTCCGAAGCTCCATGTTGATGCAGCAATTGAAGTATCTCTCTCACATTTCCCCTTTTCTTGCTGCGGGTATATAATTTACCGTCGCTATACGCACCGGCACCTCCTTCCCCAAAACAATAATTAGATTCATTGTCAACCTTTCCTTCCCGGCTTATTTTAGCAAGCTCTATCCTTCGTGTATCAACATCGCTTCCTCTCTCAAGCAAAATCGGACGGATACCCAACTCAATTGCCTTTAATGCTGCAAACAATCCTGCCGGACCAGCTCCTACTATCACAATCTGAGGAGCATCCTCCGGTAACTTTTTAAAAACTACCGGCTCATATTGAGCCTTAACTTTCAAGTCATCGCCTGTAGCGATTCTTACCGTAAGGTTAATCGCCACATTACGCTGACGAGCGTCAATTGATCGCTTTATGATTTTCAAATCATTTATGTCATTCTCCTTTATTCCACAATCCGTTGCCACCCTCTTTTTCAGCAAAGAAGGTACTGCCGCGATTTTGGGAGAAACCCTAAAGGAAACATCTGTTATCATTTCATACACTTTTTTCAAACTGCAAATATAATTTATTATATTGGATTTAAAAATATTTTGTATAAGTTAATATCGTTTTTTTATAATTTTCGTAATGAAGTTGCCTAAATCTCATCTACAGACTTTGAATATAAAGATCACGTATTATGTTTCAAATTGAAGATTTTTCACTAAATTTGCAGATGAAGTTGTTCGTCACACAATATTACAATGACATCTTTTCAAAGATGGATATATGTCAATTTCATGGGCAAACCGATAAGCCTTTGATGATACTTGATTTTAAATTATTTAAAATCAAAGGAATAACTTCAGATTTTCATCACTTTAATTTTTAATAATATGAGAGATATAACCAATGCCGGTTTTTTATTTGATTTAGACGGTGTGCTCATTGACAGCGAAAAGGAATATTCAAAAATATGGTCACAAGTAAACTGCGAATATCCAAGTGGCACCCCATCATTGGAAAAAATAATCAAGGGTTGCACCCTGGATAAAATTCTTGATGATCATTATCCAGATCCGGAAATCAGAGTCAAGGTAGTAAAACGTCTTTATGAACTTGAGAAACTAATGAAATACGATTATACCCCCGGAGCAGAATACCTATTAAAAAGACTTAAAGAATTAAAACAGCCCATAGCTCTTGTCACCAGCAGCAACGATGATAAAATGGCTCATCTTGATGAGGAAATCCCGGAATTGAGAGGGCTATTTGATTATATCGTGACAGCAGACCAAATATCCAAATCAAAACCGGATCCGGAGGGCTATCTTCTTGGTGCGGAAAAAATAGATCGAGACATCCGAAACTGCGTCGTATTTGAAGATTCTCTTCAAGGAGTAAAAGCAGGCAAGGCTTCCGGAGCATTCGTCATCGGAGTCGCCGGCACTCTTCCTAAAGAGACGCTTGCCCCTTATTCCGATATTGTCATTGATTCCCTAACAGAGCTTAATATTGAAGAGCTCGTCAAAATTGCCTCGCAACGAAATGAATAATAATATACCTCTGGCAGAAAGGCTTCGCCCTACATCTCTGGATGATTATATCGGGCAACAGCACCTTGTGGGAGACAATGGCATAATCAGGAAAATGATTGATTCCGGAAGAATCAATTCATTCATTCTATGGGGACCTCCGGGCGTAGGAAAAACCACTCTTGCAAAAATCATTGCAAAAACCACAGAAGCGGCCTTCTACACTCTCAGTGCCGTGACATCCGGAGTGAAAGATGTAAGAGACGTGATTGATCGCTGTAAAGCTGAAATGAGAAGCATGTTTACAACGGTCCGCCCTATTCTTTTCATTGATGAAATACATCGGTTCAGCAAATCACAGCAAGATTCATTACTTGGAGCCGTGGAACAAGGCATAGTCACTCTTATCGGTGCCACTACAGAAAATCCATCATTCGAAGTAATCCGCCCTCTTCTTTCAAGAAGCCAGGTCTACACTCTCAAGCCTTTGGACAACTCTGATCTTGAGACATTACTTGATCGTGCGTTACACAAAGACACTATCCTTTCCTCAAGAGATATTGAAGTGATTGAGAAAAAGGCCCTGTTCCGTTTTTCCGGAGGAGACGCCCGAAAGTTGTTAAATATACTTGATTTAATTGAACAATCCACTCCCAAAAATGAAAAAATAACTATCACCGACAATCTCGTCACTGAACGGCTTCAAGAAAATCCGGCTGAATATGATCGAGATGGTGAGATGCACTATGATATCATTTCTGCATTCATAAAATCAATCAGAGGAAGCGATGCCGATGCAGCCATATACTGGCTTGCACGAATGGTAGCAGGGGGAGAAGACCCAAAGTTTATAGCCCGACGCCTTGTCATTCTTGCAGCGGAAGATATTGGACTCGCTAATCCCAATGCCTTGTTGCTTGCCAACGCGACATTTGATTCAATCCACAAGATCGGATGGCCTGAAGGGAGGATCATCTTGGCAGAATGCACAATCTACCTTGCCAATTCGCCAAAGAGCAATTCTGCATATAAAGCTATTGGGGCGGCAATGGAGGCTGTAGCTCAAACCGGGAATCTCCCCGTCCCTTTGCATTTGAGAAATGCTCCCACAAAACTCATGAAAGACCTCGGCTATCATGAAGGCTACAAATATGCACACGACTATAAGGGGAATTTCGTAAAACAACAATATCTTCCTGACCAGCTAATCGAATCCAGATTCTGGATACCATGCGATAATCCTCAGGAAGCCCGAATGTGGGAAAATATTGAAAAATTACGTTCCGAAAACAGTTGACTGCTATATTTGAAAAATAATTAAAGAATTTTTTCATTATTTCATTGTTTTATTTTGAAGATATTAATAAAACAATTAAATTTGCCACGTATTCGTACTAAAACTTTAGATTTCATGAAAAAACACAATTTCTACGCAGGCCCCAGTATAATGAGCCAGTTCACCATTGAAGAAACTGCTAAGGCAGTTCACAACTTCGCGGATATGGGATTATCCATTCTTGAGATTTCTCACCGTAGCAAGCAATTTCAAGCGGTGATGGATGAAACGGTAGCTCTCTTCAAGGAGTTGCTCGAAATTCCGGAAGGATATAGTGTCCTGTTCCTCGGTGGCGGCGCAAGTCTTCAGTTCGCAATGGTGCCGATGAATATGCTTTCAAAAAAAGCTGCCTATCTTGACACAGGTGTATGGGCAAGCAAAGCAATCAAAGAGGCAAAATTATTTGGAGACGTTGACATCGTTGCTTCTTCCAAAGACAAAAACTACACCTATATTCCAAAAGACTTTGTAGTGCCTGCAGACGTGGATTATTTCCACTACACTTCAAACAACACTATCTACGGAACTGAGTTGCGTAAAGATCCTGAAGTTGGGGCTCGTCTTATAGCAGATATGAGTTCCGACATATTCAGCCGTCCTGTTGATATATCCAAATATGACCTTATCTATGGAGGCGCACAGAAAAATCTTGCACCTTCCGGTGTCACTTTCGTTATCGTCAAAGACGATGCCCTCGGTCATGTGGATCGCCCAATACCGACAATGCTTGATTATCGCACCCATGTAAAGAAGGGTTCCATGTTCAATACGCCGCCGGTTCTCCCGATTTTCTCTGCATTACAGACTCTAAAATACTACAAACAACTCGGTGGTATTCGCGAAATAGAGAAAATGGATATTGCAAAGGCAGAGACCCTTTACAATGCAATTGATGGCAGTAAGATGTTTGTCGCCACTGTTCCTAATCATGAAGACCGTTCTATTATGAACGTTTGCTTCGTGATGAAACCGGAATATAAAGAATTGGAAAAAGAATTCATTGATTTCGCTACTGAAAAAGGCATGGTAGGCATAAAAGGTCATCGTGACGTCGGTGGATTCCGTGCTTCTCTCTACAATGCGCTACCAATGGAGAGCGTGAATGCTCTTGTCGCTGCAATGAAAGAATTCGAAGCGAAACACTAATTTCCCCTAACAGGAACATAATCTAACAAAAGCAGACAGAAGGTAGTATTACTTTCTGTCTGTCAAACATCCTTTATTATGAAAATTCTTGTATTCACAGAAAAACCTTTTGCTCCGGCAGCCGTTAAGGCGATTGCAGACGTAATCAATGCATCTGGAAATGATATGGAACTGGTGGAAAGAGGGACCAGAGCTGATCTTCTAAATGCAGTTAAAGATGCTGAAGGATTAATCGTCCGTAGCGATGTGATTGATGCTGAGGTAATGGAGGCTGCACCAAAACTTAAAGTGATCGTAAGAGCCGGTGCAGGCTACGACAATATTGACCTTCAAGCAGCCACAAACCATGGTATTTGCGTAATGAACACCCCGGGACAAAACTCAAATGCTGTGGCAGAACTTGTATTCGGTATGATTGTCATGATGTGTAGAAACCAATATAACGGCACATCCGGCTCCGAACTGAAAGGGAAATCTCTTGGTATATATGCCTTCGGACAAGTTGGCAGAAATGTAGCACGTATTGCCAAAGGATTCGGCATGAAGATACAGGCTCTCGACGTGTTTGTCTCTGACGAGGTGATGGAGGCTGAAGGTGTCACTCCGGTGCATGATGTAAATGAACTCTTCTCTCAGAACGATTTTGTTTCGCTTCATATTCCCGCCACTCCTCAGACAAGAAATTCCATTGGGTATGATCTTGTGATGAAAATGCCCAAAAACGGTGTGCTGGTAAATACTGCGCGTAAGGAAGTAATTGATGAAGAAGGTTTAAAGAAAGCTTTGGAAGAGCGTCCTGATCTTCGTTATGTAAGCGACATCAAGCCGGCTGCTGCCGAGGAATTTGAGAAGCTATTTGCATCTCGCGTATTCTTCACACCAAAGAAAATGGGAGCACAGACAGCTGAAGCCAACTTTAATGCCGGGGTTGCTGCTGCCGAACAATCGATTGCATATCTCAAAGATGGTTGGAATAAATTCCAAGTAAATAAATAATTTATTTCTCAGTTAATATAAGATCCTGTTTTTCATCAAATCAGGAATCTAAATCTCGGAAGGAATCCCACTTCCGAGATTTTTTATATTATATCCAGATCTTACATAAAATGAAAAAATTTATACGCACCTAATTACCAATTAATTACGCACAAACATTCATTCCTAAGTAATTTTATTTATAATCAAACGTTTATATCATAAAATTATAACACTGACAATCAAAAATACATTACCATATCATAAAACCATCTATCAATGTCTGGTATAAAAGTTGATATATCTTATTCAAGGGAACTTTTGGCAATATCCCCCATCATTGTGTTTCTTATCGTCTATCTTGTTACTTCTCTTATATTTGGCGATTTCTATAAGATGCCTATAAGTGTAGCCTTGATGATAGCATCTATATGGGCAGCATTCACATTGAAAGGAAAAAGTATTTCGCAAAAAATAGAAATCTTTTCAAAAGAAGCCGGATCCTCAAATGTGCTATACATGGTGTGGATCTTCATTTTAGCCGGAGCTTTTGCAGCAATCGCTAAACAAAGTGGAGCAGTTGAAGCCACCGTTGATCTGGCTCTCATCATACTTCCATCTTATATGATTGTTCCAGGTCTTTTTATCGCCACATGCTTTATTTCCATGGCTATAGGCACATCTGTAGGAACCGTGGTTGCATTGACACCTCTCGCGGTGAATATGGCTGAAGGTGCAGGTGCCCCGGTCCCTTTCTTTGTTGCCATTCTACTTGGAGGCGCATTCTTTGGAGACAATCTCTCATTCATCTCTGACACAACTATTGCTGCCACAAGGACACAAGGTTGTGATATGAAAGATAAGTTTTTAGCAAATATACGGATTGTTTTGCCTGCTGCAGCAATAGCCTTATTCCTATATTGTCTCTTTTCTCCGACACTCGAATCCGCCCCACAACCATCCGGAAGGAGTTTGTGGCTCGTGATTCCTTACTTAATCGTAATAGCCTGTGCATTATATGGCATAACTGTGACAGTGGTTCTACTTATAGGAATCATCTCTGCCATGATAGCAGCAATATTGGAAGGGATATCAATACTTGATATCTTCTCTATTGCTGGAGAAGGTATCGATTCAGTTGGACCTCTCGTAATGATAACCTTATTAGCTGCCGGAATGTTGGGCATGATTAAAAGCGCAGGGGGTATCGATTTTATTCTTAAAATTCTTGGCAGGAATATTTCAACCTCCAGAGGCGCTCAACTAAGCATATCCCTACTCGTAGGAATTGTCAATTTATGTACCGCAAACAATACGGTTGCTATTCTGACTGTAGGCTCTCTTGCGAAAAAAATCGCAGATACATATAATATCCCACCTCGCAAGACCGCTTCATTACTTGATACCGGATCTTGCATCGTACAGGCTATAATCCCTTATGGCGCACAGACGCTAATGGCGGCATCACTTGCAGGTATATCCCCGATAGCTCCTTGGCAATATCTTTTCTATCCGCAAATTCTCATTCTATGTCTGGCAATATCAATCATGATAACCCCAAAGCGCAAATTACACAATAAATAAATTGAGATCTCAATATTTTACAAAGAAAGGTCTGCATCCTCATTATTAAGATGCAGACCTTCCTTCTTTAGGATAATTAAATTTCATTTACTTCGAGCTCAGCCGCACCGTAGTAGTGAACGTGCCTATTTCAGGTGCTCCCTCCGGTAATTTCTCTTCATCCTCTACGACAACTAACGGAATATTCACAACAGCACTTGTAATGCTCTTATCCACCTGTAGCACTGTAGAAGTTACTGTAAATGTATGAGTTCCGGGCTTCATATCCTTTGTTGTAAAGGAGAAATTGAATTTACCCTCCTCTATACTTGCCCATATAGGGTATCCATCCAAATGATATCTTACCCCAGTGACGGTAGCTGCCTTATCCGTAAGAGATTTAACTGATACTCCGTCAACCGATACTGTATCACCTACTACCGTATAAAATTTACTGTCAACCTGACTTACCCCACTCAACGTCACAGAAAAATCAACCTGAGCGAGATCATCATCATCACTGCACGATGCAAAGAATGCCAAAGGCAACAGGAATAACAGATAGAATAGCTTTTTCATTTTTTATCTCCTTCTTTCTTGTTAATTTATTAAATTGTTAAACTTCTTATTTTATGACTCTTTATCACTTTTTAATTATGAGTCATTTTATATATCCAATGAGTATTTACCTCAACATTGATCAATGTATCTGAATGGACTTTATCTTATAACATCCGACAAACAATAATGTTGAGTATTTACATATAAAAAAGCGAAGGAGTCATCATGATTCCTTCGCCTTCTAAATTTCTGTAACACGTATGCCTACAACTTATTTAAGTTTTAATCAAGTTTGTGAATTACAAGACCGGATCTCAACTTCGGTTCAAACCAAGTTGTCTTAGGCGGCATTATATTACCACTGTCTGCTATGTCTATAAGCTGTCCCATCGTCACTGGGTACAATGCTAATGCCATTTTCATTTCGCCACTGTCTACTCGCCTCTTTAGCTCGCCGAGTCCTCTGATTCCGCCGACAAAATCTATACGCTTATCTGTGCGTAAATCAGTAATTCCTAATATATCGCGAAGTATAAGATTGGAAGATACCGTCACGTCAAGAATACCGATTGGATCATTATCGTCGTATGTCCCCTCCTTTGCTGTCAAAGAATACCATTTACCATCCACATACAGAGAAAAATTGTGCAAACCAGCAGGAGAATAGATATTCTCACCCTTCTCCTCAACTTCAAAATTCTCACGCAGTTTATCAAGGAATTCATCAACTGTCAATCCGTTAAGATCCTTCACAACTCTATTATAGTCTATAATACGAAGATGTGAAGCAGGGAAAGCCACTGCCAAGAAATAATTATACTCCTCATCCCCTTTATGCGACGGATTATTAGCCGCTTTCTCGGCTCCGACAAGAGCTGCCGCTGCCGATCTATGATGACCATCCGCAATATAGAGATTAGGAATCTTTGCAAATTCTTCTGTTACTTTTGAAATGGTATCCTCATCCTCTATCACCCACAATGAATGACCAAAGCCATCCGGAGCAATAAAATCATATTCCGGCTCCCTGGCAGTCACTTCCCGAATTATCTGTTCAAGAGCATCATTATCAGGAAATGCGAAAAACACCGGCTCTATATTAGCATTATTTATTCTGACATGCTTCATTCGGTCTTCTTCCTTATCCCGACGAGTAAGTTCATGCTTCTTTATCCTTCCCTCCATATAATCATTGACCCAGGCTCCCACTACAAATCCATACTGTGTACGGCCATCCATTGTCTGGGCATAAATATAATAATTCTCCTTGGAATCCTGAACAAGCCAGCCCTCCCTTTGAAATTTATTAAAATTCTCGACTGCCTTGTCATATACTTTGGGATCATGCTCATCTGTGCCCGGTTCGAAATCTATCTCCGGTTTGATGATATGGTATAACGATTTCTCATTATCCCCTGCCTCTTTACGGGCTTCGTCACTGTTCAGCACGTCATACGGACGCGAAACAACTTCTTCTACAAGCTCGCGGGGTGGACGCACTCCACGAAATGGTTTCACTTTTGCCATGGTAATAATTTAAGATTTATGATGTAGGTACTATATGTCAAGTTACCTCTATTCATGTAACGTAACCTATCTCATTCTATTTTATGAATAGATGACTTCTGACTCTTTTTTCTACACTTCTCACATACTCCATATATACATGTAGAGACATAAGCTGCACGGAAATCGCTAAACTTCATATTTGCTAATGCACCGTCGATATCTTCCAAATCCACTTCTCGAATCTCTCCACACTCCGTACAAACCAAATGACTGTGGGTCTGGCTTGCTCTTTCATATCTCGCCTGATGAGTATCAAAAAGCAAACGTCTGACAATTCCTGCCGAACACAGTAATTCCAACGTACTGTATATTGTAGCACGACTGACATGATACCCACTGCTCTCAAGAGCCTTATAAAGGCAATCCACGTCAAAATGGTCGTTGTAATAAAGCACACAACGTAATATCTCAAAACGTTCCGGTGTTTTACGTAACCGTCTCAAACGCAAAAATGAGATGAATTTTTCCTCTTCCTCCTTATGATTTTCAAGACATCGGTTGCACATTCTTATGAAATTCTTCATGTTAATCGGCATCTTACAAGATAAGACACCATGTATGGCGCCCATTGGAATAAATATCTTGAAGTCTGCCGGGATCAATTTATTGAAAACTCCATTGCAAATTTAAAAATATAGGGGCAGAAATGCAAATTTCTGCCCCTAAAATACCTATTTATATGTAGATGATTATATCCTGACCTCATTTTCCGGATAATGAAGTCTTTTAGTCTTATTTCAAAAATTTAAAAATTTCAGAGTTATGACTTCAATATTAGAAGCTCAACATCATCATAGCCGTTATCCTGTTGGCACTCCCATTTGTCCCATTGAAATTCATCCTTTTGCCCGATAGATACTCCATACCTACCTCAAATCTTGGAGTAATGTCCCAATATAGATTAAATGCGCCATACAGTCCATACTTATATTGTCCGTCGCCGGGATTATGTTTCGGATAATAACGTTGTTCTGAAAGTGCCACATCTGCAAACAATTTATGAGTGAAATAATATTTTGCACCAAGCACAAACCCTGTAGCCATCGGAGCATACAATTTCCCTTTCTTATCCGGATCTGCGATGAGATCAAAACTTCCACCGGCAAGATCTGTGGTATAGGATGCATGTCCTTTCCCTAAAGACGCTATTCCATAAAGATTTAGGCTGTTGTTTACTTTTATTATTGTCGACAATTGGGCTCCCCAGCCAAATATATTATAATTTTTACCAACAATCAGATCCCGGTATGATAAAATTCTACCAAGCCCTGACAATCTCACATGGCTCTCACCCCCATCCCATTGATATTGTGCAAATGCTGCCACATCAGGCACGTAATCACTACAGGCCTTGGTGGTAGTTCCATCTGCTGATATCGAACTTGACGGAAATTCTAACGATCCTGCGACACTCCAACGGTTCTTAAATGTATGCATGTATCTTACAAGCACACTTGTCCTACTATTAATCCCATTTGGTCCTGCTGCATCTATTGTAGACGGCTCCGCTTGTGTATCCTCAAACGTGGTGGTGGCATATCCGGCTGTCCAGTCGCCCATAGTGATGTACGCCTTCTTCAATTTAAAGTCCCTGTTATTATAACCGGAAAAGTCTGCCTGAAAGAATCCCATGAAATTACCGAAAACACTGTTTTTACCTAATATTGTAAAAAACAATCCGGTGCCTGCCGGTGTAGCGGCAAGTCTTCTCATTGACGTCGGATCTTTGGGGATCTGTATAAAATATGGTGAAAAACCACTGATTGGAATCGAACCATTCCAATCATAATATCCTCTGATACGCACAACTCCTCCAATTCCCATTGCAAGATTATTACTCTTACTCATAAACATAAAATATGGAGCACGTGGATCCTGAAAATGTCTGAATTGGTTGACATAAAACATATTCAGCATCTTCTCAACGGAATCCTTTGCCACATTAGCGTCACCGGAAGATATAACATGCGTAGATTCTATTATTGACCTATCCCTTTTCTTTGCTTTAGACACCAAGGGTTCTGGTTCTGGTCCTGATTCTGACACCGCTAATGGCACACCATTACCGGAATCCAAACTATCAATCGACAGGATTCCTACGTTGCCTGCTAATTCCGCATATTGAGCGGCTGCCTGGATTTGAGGCACATAAATGCCTACAGCTAACGCTCCTAAAGCCAGACCTCCAATTAATGTCCTTTTTGATGCAATGAAATTCATAGTGGAATGTTTTTAAACGTGTGGATTAATTAAGTTGTATGATCCAACTTTTGTATAAATAACATCCCTTACTCGTGATAGGTTCAAACTGTATTCTGCTTAGATACCCCATATTCAGGATAGAGTGAGAGTTGTCACTATTCAAACAGATACCGCAACAATTCCTCTATCTTTCCAACCTCCACTACCTTTATCTTAAACTTATCCTTTACTCCTTTTAAATTATCTTTAGGAATAACCACAGCATCAAACCCAAGTTTCTCCACTTCTGCCACACGTTGATCTATTCGCGTAACTGTCCTGATTTCCCCGGAAAGACCGACCTCTCCTATAAAACATGTTTTTCTTGACACGGATATGTCAAAATTAGACGACATTATCGCTGCGACAACAGCCATGTCTATCGCAGGGTCAACCACTTTCAATCCCCCCGCCATATTCAGGAATACGTCTTTCTGTCCCAATTTGAATCGGGCACGTTTCTCTAATACCGCAAGAATCATATTCAGACGACGCTGATCATAACCCGTGACTGAACGTTGAGGCGTGCCATACGCCGCCGTAGACACCAATGCCTGTACTTCCACCATAAATGGTCTGACTCCCTCTATTGTCACCCCTATTGCTATGCCGCTCATCTCTTCCTCACGATTTTCTGAAAGAAGCATTTCCGATGGATTCTTCACCTCTCTCAATCCCTTCTGTACCATTTCATAAATCCCTATCTCCGATGTAGAGCCGAAGCGGTTTTTTATTGAGCGTAGAATACGATATAGATATTGGCGATCACCTTCAAACTGAAGCACGGTGTCCACTATATGCTCCAACACTTTCGGACCTGCAATTGCCCCATCCTTATTGATATGACCTACAAGAATAACCGGCACACCTGATTCCTTAGCATATCGGAGAAGTGCCGCAGCACATTCCCTTACCTGACTGACACTGCCAGAGGCTGATTCAATCTGATCTGATGCAATCGTCTGGATTGAATCGACCACGACTATCTCCGGAACCACATTTTCAATTTGGGTAAATATATTATCAAGTCTTGTTTCACACAAAATATATGTATTATCCGATACTTTTCCAAGCCGATCCGCACGCAATTTAAGCTGGGTTGCACTCTCTTCTCCCGACACATATAGTATTCTCTTATTACGTATCGACAGAATATTTTGAAGCAACAGCGTCGATTTTCCTATGCCCGGCTCACCACCAATCAAAGTAAGACTGCCTGCAACAAGTCCCCCTCCAAGGACTCGATTCAATTCGCTTGAGGGCATAATTATACGAGGTTCATCAAGTGTCTCTATCTCTGACAGTTTTACAGGACGTTGGATTTTACTACTGCCAAGCTTCAAATCAGTCTTCTTTGACACCGTTATTTTTTCCTCTGCAAATGAATTCCATTCTCCGCATCCGGGACACCTGCCAAGCCATTTAGGAGATTCGTATCCGCAAGACTGACAGAAAAACACATTCTTTACCTTCGCCATTGATATTAATGCTTTATATTATTTCCACACATATCTTCTCTCCATTAATCATAAAAGATCATGATAAAGGAAATCATCATGCTATTTATCCTAATGATTTCTGAACGTTGACAACGTTATCGCAGTTGCAATTGCCACATTCAACGATTCCCCATGGGAGTCATCTCTATATGGAGGTATCAGCAACGGATGATCAACCAGACTTCTTACATCCTCCGACAATCCATTCCCCTCATTTCCCATAACAATAAAACCGGCTTGCCCAAGCGTAGTCTTAAATATATCGTTCCCTTCAAGCATCATTCCATAAACCGGGAATGACTGATGACAATTAATAACACTGCATAAATCCGCATAACACACTTTCACTCTTTTCAACGATCCCATTGTGGCTTGTATCGCTTTCGGATTATATATATCCACCGTATCTTCCGAAGCAATCACCTTATCCACCCCAAACCAGTCGGCAGTGCGCACGATTGTGCCAAGATTGCCCGGATCTTGAATACCATCCAGCAGCAATATCAATTCGTCATTAAAATTCTCCAATATCTTATTCTGTTCCGGAATATGAAAGACAGCTATTACTTCAGAAGCATTAGATAGCGTTGATATCTTCTTTAATAATGTATCTGATGCTTCCAGCACCCTATTCTCCCAATCCCGACATAGATCAAGATGCGTTGCTATCCAATCACGTGTAGCCACTATGCTCTCCAGTTCAAACGCGCCTAAAGTATCAACCACACATTTCTCTCCTTCTGCCAAAAAAAGCCCATGCTTTCTCCTCATTTTTTTTGACGATAACGATGCATATACGGCGGCTTTTGTTTTAGACAACTCCATTCTCACGTAATTTTATTATTTTTAATTATTTTAAAGGCAAAGATAATGTTATTTTTTGGAAACAAATAAGAATTTTGTTAATTTTGTACGTTAACTATAAATAAATTCTTCACATGAAATATATAGGTGCCCACGTAAGTATAACGGGAGGTGTGTCAAATGCTCCTGTAAAGGCTCACACAATAGGAGCAAAGGCATTCGCCCTATTCACAGGAAGTAGCTCTCGTTGGGTCTCGAAAGAGATTTCCCCAAAAGAGGCAGACAAATTTAAAGAGAATTGCGACAAGTTGGGATTTTCCCCCGACGTAATCTTACCACATGATAATTTTCTAATTAATCTCGGTTCGCCGGATAGTGCAAAACTCGAACTTTCAAGAAAATCATTTCTTGATGAGATGAACCGTTGCCAATTGTTAGGACTGACGATGATTAATTTCCATCCCGGAAGTCATCTCAACCAAATAGACCATGACAAATGTCTTGACAGGATAGCAGAATCAATAAACATCACACTTGACAAGACGAATGGTGTGACTGCCGTGCTTGAAAATGTGGCAGGACAGGGATCTAATATGGGGCATTCTTTTGAGCAACTTGCCCACATCATCGATAAGATTGAAGACAAATCAAGAATTGGTGTATGTGTCGACACCTGTCACGCATATTCCGCTGGATATGATCTCGCAACAGAAGCTGGATATATCGATACCTGGAAACAATTCGACAACATCATTGGGATGAAATATCTGCGTGGAATGCATCTCAATGATGATAAAAGAGAACTCGGATCAAGAATCGACCGTCACGAATCTATCGGGAAAGGCACTCTTGGGAATGAATTCTTTTCCCGGCTCGTAAATGATCCAAACCTTGATGGAATACCATTAATCCTTGAGACTCCGGACGACAGCATCTGGGCACAAGAGATTGCTTGGCTTTATGACCAAATCAGAAAATAAATAAAAATTATTATAATGAAAATTAAACCTGATTTAAGTTTCTGGAAGCTGTGGAATCTCAGTTTCGGATTTTTTGGCGTACAGATTGCCTACGCCCTGCAAAGTGCAAACGTCTCAAGAATATTCACAACGATTGGTGCCGACCCACACGATCTGAGTTATTTCTGGATTCTTCCCCCTCTTATGGGTCTATTGGTGCAACCTATAGTGGGAATGATGAGCGACAGGACATGGAATAGGTTTGGACGACGTCTTCCCTATCTAATCTTCGGAGCCACAATTGCCGTAGTTGTCATGTGTCTTCTTCCTAACGCCGGAAGTTTCCAGTTTACTGTAGCAAGTGCTATCCTTTTTGGTCTTATTGCCCTGATGCTCCTCGACACGTCAATCAACATGGCAATGCAGCCATTTAAGATGCTCGTTGGCGATATGGTCAACGAGAAACAGAAAGGTCTGGCATATTCCATACAAAGTTTCTTATGCAATGCCGGTTCTGTAGTCGGATACATCTTCCCGATCTGTCTCGGATGGATTGGAATGAAAAACACGGCTCCTTCCGGTGTCGCTCCTCCCACTGTAATATGGTCTTTCTATATCGGGGCAGCTATTCTATTGATATGCGTCGTATATTCATTGTTAAAAATCAAGGAATGGCCTCCTCATGTCTACAATGAATATAATGGTGGTGAGAATGCAGCTAAAGAGAAGACTCCTGGGGTCATTTCCCTTCTTAAAAATGCACCCTCCACATTCTGGTCTGTCGGTCTGGTGCAATTCTTCTGTTGGTTTGCATTCCTATTCTTATGGACATACACAACAAATACCGTAGCCCTCAATGCATTCGACACGCCTGCTACAGAGAATATTGTCGGCATTAAGGATGGCGACAAGACATACGCCTCAAAAAATCTTCTCATCGGTGACTCCGTCCTAATCGTAAGCCACGGACATGCTCTTGTAGAAGGTATTAAGGCAGATGGTGCATTCTATCCGGCTTCTACTGTAGTGATAAATGGCAACGATACTATCGTAAAAGATCACAAAATCACCAACGATGAATCAGGAATAGCAAAAGCTAAATTCGGTAATCAAATCAGCAATGTCAAATCTCTTAACGTTGATGGTAAAGCTATTGAAAACTGCTCCGACGTATCTGTTGTAGATTATCTATCAAGAATACAGGGACCATTTAATCTCACTGAAGCAGCAATCGTAGTGCAAGGTGCTGACGGAAAACTTTCGATAGAGGATGCCACGACACATCAAATCTCGGATGCAGCAAAATGCAGCTTCGCTACAAATACAGTGCTCAATTCGGCAACGCCTCAATATAATGACGCAGGCAACTGGGTTGGTCTTCTATATGCGATACAGGCTTTAGGTTCCGTCGTATGGGCAATACTCCTTCCCAAATTCAGAAGCCGTAAGTTATCTTATTCTTTGAGTCTGTTGCTTGCCGGCATAGGATTCATAATGTTGGCTTTCATTTCCAACCAGTACCTCCTCTTTATCGCATTTATTCTTATTGGCTGTGGTTGGGCTGCCATGTTGGCTTGGCCTTTCACCATACTGACAAATTCTCTGACAGGTGGAAATATCGGTGCATACCTTGGTCTTTTCAACTGCACAATCTGTGTGCCGCAGATAATTGCAGCTCTTGCCGGCGGATGGATACTAAGTTCTCTCAGCAATCCGGGTGAAATCGCTCCGGAATACCTTATGATGGTTGTGGCTGGCATATCAATCATAATCGGTTCTGTATGCGTATTCTTCATCAAAGAAAAGAATTCTGCAAAGACTGCCCCTGTAGAGACCCCTCTCGAAAGCGAAAATATATGATCCTGCAATCAGCCTTCAATAAAAAATCTCGTGGATTAATCCACGAGATTTTTTATTGAAGCTATCTAAACTCCATTACATTTATCTTAGCAACGGGGATACAAAAGCATCTTCAAACACTTCCACCTCATAATCATCAAAATCACCGGTGAGTGCAAATATATCATACCGATATTCATAATCCCCATTAAGTCTTTTGAGGTAAGCATCAGCACCTCGTGTCATGTTCTTCATCTTGGATACTGTTACAGCATCAACAGCCGCCATATCCCGACCGCTTCTGCCCTTAACTTCAACAAAGACCACCACATTACCCGTTTGGGCTATTATATCGATTTCAATATGATGAAAACGCCAATTACGTTCACGTATCGCATATCCTTGAGAGATGTAATATTCTACGGCTTTATCTTCCGCAAATATCCCGAATGCACGATCCCGCTCTTTAGTATCCCTGCTCATCGCAAAATATTTTATCAATATGCCTTAAACGACATATCCAGACCCTTCACACTATGCGTGAGTGCACCGACTGATATAAAATCAACTCCAGCCTCACCATATTTGCGTAGATTATCAAGCGTTATACCTCCTGATGATTCCGTCTCCATTGTGCCGTTCACCAATGCAACTGCCTCCTTGGTCAATTCCGGGGTAAAATTATCGAACATGATACGATCCACTCCACCAATGGCCATTACACGGCGTATATCATCAAGCGACCTTACCTCTACCTCTATCTTGAAATCCTTCCCATTTTCCTTGCAATATGCTCGCGCACGTTCTATCGCCTTTTCGATTCCTCCGGCAAAATCTATATGATTATCCTTGATGAGAATCATATCAAACAGACCGATTCTGTGATTAGTGCCACCACCAATCTTTACAGCCTCCTTCTCCATGATACGCATGCCGGGAGTTGTCTTTCGAGTATCAAGCACCTTTGTATGCAATCCTTCAAGTTCATCCTGATACCTGCGTGTCATAGTTGCAACGCCACTCATACGCTGCATGATGTTAAGCATAGTTCGCTCTGCTACAAGCAACGACCTTACCGGACCTTCAGCTGTAAAAGCTATATCTCCGGGATTCACGCGTGCTCCATCCTTGATCATCACTGTCATTTTTATTGACGGATCCACTTTGTGAAGCACCTTCTCAGCCTCTTCCACTCCGGCAAGGACTCCGGATTCCTTGATAATCAGACGCGAACGTCCCATTGCGTCTGCCGGTATTGTTGACAAAGTTGTATGATCTCCATCGCCTATATCTTCGGCAAATGCAAGTTCAAGCAATTGATTGATTAACTCTTCTTTTGTTTCCATAGTTGTTTTTACTAATTTTGTGCTAAGTTAATAAAAAAAAATGGAAATCGTACTCTTGACAGTGGGTAAAACCACGCAATCTTATGTTATTGCCGGCATTGAGGATTTTGTCAAAAGACTCCGGCGTTACATACCATACAAAATTGAATGTATCCCCGACATTAAGACAACGAAAGGGTTGTCTACTGACATGCAAAAAGAAAAGGAGGGTGAAGCTATAATTGCCTCACTCTCCCCTTCTGATATATGCATACTCCTTGATGAGCATGGTAAGGAATTTACTTCAACCGAATTTGCGAATCACATTCAGAAACTAATGGCATCAGGAAGAAAGCGTGCCGTATTTGTCGTCGGGGGTCCTTATGGATTCTCAAAAATGGTATACCAAAGAGCCGATTCTAAAATATCGCTTTCAAAAATGACATTCACTCATGAAATGATTCGGCTCTTCTTCACCGAACAAGTATATCGCGCAATGACCATTCTAAGAGGTGAGCCATATCATCATGAATAAACTCACTGTCATACCCCCTTATCATTCGGATTCTCTTAATCTCCGGAATCATTAATCAACCCCTTTCCATCCTGTTCAGATCCGCACTTTTTCTTTCGCCCCTTGTTTATATATAGATTACGCAATTGGGGCGTAAGAGAGAGTGTGATCAACAATCCGATAAATATAAGATATACTGACACACAATTGCGTAATATACTTTTATTATCAAATGAAAAATTTTCAGCCTCATACGACGTGTCAGGTGAAAGGAAGTCATCAATGTTAATGGCATTCAATGTCATCTTCCATTGTATGACTCCATCTATCAAATACACAATTCCCGGGTTACCTCTGACCACCTCCTTTATATGCGTATCATCAGCCGTGAAAATAGGATAACTCGCCATGGAAAGATCCTCCCATGTGGAAATTTCCAAGGAGCTGCCCGACACTATTCCGACCATGGTTATATCATTTTGTTGCGACCATTCATACAATGAATTCAATTTCCATGTGGTTGCAGGAGAAACCGCCCCAAGTTCCGGAATCATTACGATAAGCTCATTTCCATCTGCCACGACAGCCTCGTCTGTCTCATCATCCTCTCCGTTTTTACTCCAGGCTCTGAATGATTTCCCTTCATCCTGACCTTTATCATTCTTTCCCCCTTCGGACAATATCTCCTCCCGATCCACAAATATCCATCCATCATTCTCTTCGGGAAGAGAATCTGTTTCCTTAAATTTCTTCCTTATACCATCTTTTTCATACACAAACAAATATTGTGGTCCCTCTTCAAAGGATTCTTCCGAATCAACAATACGCTCACCTATCTTGTAGGGTCGGAAATCAATTAGCGGCTGAACCATGTAGCCAAACAATTCTATCGTAACAATAAAGATACACGATCCCACAATACAGATCCATTGAAGAGCCGGCGTAATCAAGCAGATAATCTTACGATTATATCTCCACAACCATATCAGACCTACCGACAGACCTACATTTTTCCAAAAAGTCGCCCAGTTTGACAAAAGAAATGCATCTCCAAAACATCCGCAATCCGCAACCGGATTACTCACCGCTATCCATAATGTCAACGGTAACATAAATGCCATTATGCCACCGGCAATTATCACTGAAGACCTACGGAAGCATCCCGTAAGCAAAAATACTCCGGCTAGAAATTCCAATGCACACAAGCCGAAGACTCCTACAAGCACCAAATTAGGCCATACCGATAATGACAACACCGACAAATAATCCTCCACCTTATATAAGGTGCCGTATGGATCTATCCCTTTTGCAAACCCGGAAAAAATAAAGACGCCTCCGACAACAATACGAATAATCCATGTCAGAGGCGAGACATATTTTGTCATCTCAATCTTCATAATTCAATTTTATGAGGGCAAACATGGCATAATTAATCATATCCATATAATTTGCATCCACACCTTCACTTATTATTGTCTGTCCATTATGATCCTCTATCTCTCGGGTACGTAATAATTTCTGCAATATTATATCTGTAAAACTTGACACTCTCATGTGACGCCAAGCCTCGTCATAGTCATGATTCTTGTTAAGCATCAATGAAGTGGAATCCGATATTGCCTTATCATATAACTCTGTGGCCTTCTCCTGACTGATATAATCGCCCGGACCGATTCTGAGTTGAATGAGTGCAATCGCACAATAATTTACAATCCCTATAAACTCCGGTTCTATACCCTCGTTAACTCTGGCGGATGCCATCCCTTTCTCCTCAATAGATCTGATCCTCCTGGCCTTGATATAGATCTGATCCGTAAGACTTGATGGGCGCATGACTCTCCACGACATACCGTAATCCGACATCTTTTTTATAAATATGTCGCGACACAAGGCCGTCATGGCAGCAAATTCTTTTGATGTGTCATGTTTAGATTTGATATTATCCATAATTATTCTTTTTTATTTTTGACAACTACAATTACTGATTTTATTGCATCATTTTATTGAAGTCATTCTAAAATTTTATGCAACTTATCAGATGAATATATCTTTCATAATGCAAATTTAACAAAAATTCCCCTCAATATTATGACAGTGATTACTTTTTTATTTAAATTTGCATCCTGACGATATGTACTCCTCTACTTCACTTTATAAGAATTTACAACATGAGAATTTTCCTTCCCGAATGGGCTCCACAAGAATCTGTGCTGATGGCTCTTCCAACTGCAAATACAGATTGGGAATATATCCTTGAAGAGGCTCAGTCTCAATATCAAAGGATAATAAAGACATTCACTGATGAGGGCGTCTGTGTGGTGTTGCTATGTCATGATGCAAATGAAGCTCACGACATTCTTCAATCATGCGATCAAGACCTCATAAGATATATTGAAACAGATTATAACGATACCTGGACACGTGACTACGGACCAATATCAGTAATAAAGGATGATCGTCTGCGAGCGTTGGATTTCGGATTTAATGGGTGGGGTCTGAAATTTGCATCCGATAAAGACAACCTTGCAGTGAGCCGTCTGAACAAAACTTCAGTTATAGACGACAATACCTACCGCAATGAAAGGGATTTCATTCTTGAGGGCGGATCAATTGAAACTGACGGAGAAGGCTCTCTTTTGACCACATCCTTATGCCTGTGTTCCCCCAACAGGAACGGCGGCTTATCAAAAACTGAGGTGGAGAGACAACTCCGCCTGCGTCTTGGTGTAGATCATGTCTTATTCTTAGATTATGGTGCTCTTGAAGGCGATGACACCGACTCCCACATCGACACGCTCGCCCGATTGGCTCCGGAAAATATAATTCTGTTTACCGGATGCCGAAACATCGACGATCCTCAATTTGAGGAATTGCTACAGATGAGGGCTCAGCTTACCATGTTCCGCAACGCCACAGGCGAACCTTTCAACCTGGTGGAACTTCCATTGCCCGACGCTATCTTTGATGAATCAGGATTACGTCTACCTGCCACTTATGCAAACTACCTTGTCACGAATAATGTTGTATTTATGCCTACATATCAACAACCGCAAAACGATTTTCTGGCAATGCAGACAATCAAAATAGCATTCCCGGATCATAAAGTCGTTGGTATTGACTGCACCACCCTTATAAAGCAACATGGTTCATTGCATTGTGCCACCATGCAGATTCCCAAAAATCTATTTAACCCCTCAATCTATGATAAACAATAATTATTCCTTCCCTACAGGACAAGAGGATATTGACAACCAAGATATTATACCCTCTTCTGATAATACTCTTAAGGTAGGGATCATTCAGCACTCATTTTCTGTTGACGTAAACACCAACCGACAGCGTAATCTTGCCGCTATCGAAAGTCTTGCTTCTGATGGGGCACAAATTATCGTGCTTTCCGAACTGCACGACTCTCTTTATTTCTGTCAATGCGAGGATGTTGACAATTTCCGATATGCATCCCGACTTGAAGACTTCGCCAACTTCTATTCGGATGCTGCTGCGGAGAACAATGTGGTGCTGGTGACAAGTGCTTTTGAAAGAAGAGCTCCCGGACTTTACCACAACACGGCTATTGTTTTTGACTCCGATGGTTCGATAGCGGGAAAATATCGAAAGATGCATATCCCGGATGACCCCGGATTTTATGAAAAATTTTATTTCGCTCCGGGTGATCTCGGTTTTGAACCAATAGATACGTCTGTAGGTAAATTAGGAGTGCTTGTATGTTGGGACCAATGGTATCCCGAAGCTGCCAGAATCATGGCATTAAAAGGAGCAGAACTACTGATATACCCTACTGCCATTGGCTGGAATCCGGATGATGCACAAGATGAAAAGGATCGGCAACGCGATGCCTGGATTACTATTCAGAGATCGCACGCTGTGGCAAACGGTATTCCCGTTGTCAGTGTCAATAGATGCGGCTTTGAGGAAGATCCTTCAGGTCAGACTTCCGGCATTGATTTCTGGGGCTCAAGTTTCATTGCCGGACCACAGGGGGAGATTTTAGCAATGGCATCTGAAAACACTCCCGAGGAGTTCATTTTAGGAATTGACAAATTAAGAACTGAAAACGTCCGGCACTGGTGGCCATTCCTTCGTGACCGACGTATTGATTTCTACGATGGTCTAAAATCCCGTTTCATAGACTAAGCAAATAAATAGTAGACAGTATATTGTATTCTTCAGAATCCTCAAAATAAAGAATGCAATATACTGTCTCTACCTACCTTACGGTCCTGTTTAAATCCTGACAGATTCTATTCTTTATTTCCCGATTTACTCTGACGGGCAGGATTTGAAGGAAACCAACCCTTTCGCACGCGCTCAACCTGTTCCGACACCTCCTTTATACTCCAAAAAGAACTGAAGGATGCCACTCCCAATAAAGCCGACGTAAAAGTATTCTCAACCGCGATGGAGCCTATCAGGAATATTATTCCGGCAACAAGAAACCACCATTTCACTTTCTCTCCAAAATAATACTCTCCTTTTATAACTAATGGATGATACAATCCTATTATAAGGAACGTGCATAACCCAATCACAAGACCTTCAAGCCTGTATTCTGCTAACATTTCTAACATAAATATTACTTTCTTATTTTTATTACAATAATGAAGTTTAGACAACCTCATTATTATCCAATTGGTTAAACAAATTAGTTTTCAATACATTTTCTATAATTCTCTGCCATATCATCCATGCCACATTTTTCATATACATCTATTAGCTTAAATATCGGTTCGTCACTATTCTTATTAAGTAGGGTGTTCAGTTTGACGTTCCGAAAAACGGCATCCAGAACACCGGATTTTACA
>NZ_SRYB01000030.1:0-57859 GCF_004793975.1 Lepagella muris | reverse complement strand
TTTTATTTATTTTACCGAATTTTTAACATCTCAAAATAAGTTTAGACAACTTCAATATCTAAAATTTTGTATCTTTTATTGGCAATTAAGTATAATTGTTTCATTTAAATCAAAAACTAAAACAATAATATATTATTACCATATCTTTTACATTCGCATTATATTTTAAAACTCACTTGCAAAATGGAAACGGATTTTAGGGAAATCACTCTGTGCCATCTGGAGCACATAGTTGGAGTCCGCTAAGAATACGTCCCTTCCATCTTTATCTGTAGCCATAAATTGATGTTTTCTTTTCTTAAAAGCTTCCAAAGCATTATTATCATCGCTTTCAATCCAACATGCCTTATACAGACTTATAGGCTCCCATCGACATTGAGCTCCATATTCGTGAAGAAGGCGATATTGAATTACTTCAAACTGAAGCTGTCCAACTGTACCAATAATTTTCCTACCATTAAAACTATTAGTAAACATCTGCGCCACACCCTCATCCATCAACTGACGAATACCTTTATCTAATTGCTTTGCTTTCATAGGATCAGCATTTTCAATATACTTAAACATTTCAGGTGAAAACGAGGGTAAACCTTTAAAATGGAGTAATTCTCCCGATGTCAGAGTATCTCCAATCTTAAAATTTCCCGTATCAGGAATTCCTATAATATCTCCGGGGTATGCCTCATCAACTACATTTTTCTTTTGAGCCATAAATGCAGTAGGAGCTGCAAATCTCATCATTTTATCACTTCTGACATGTCTATAGTTTACATTCCTTTCAAATTTTCCAGAACATACTTTTACAAAGGCAATACAAGATCTATGATTTGGATCCATGTTTGCATGGATTTTAAATACAAAACCAGAAAAAGACTCCTCTGATGGATACACACGGCGTTCCACTGCATCTATCGCTTTAGGATATGGAGCAATTTTCACAAAACAATCAAGTAATTCCTTTACACCAAAGGTGTTTAAAGCTGAGCCAAAAAATACAGGAGCTACCTCTCCATTAAGATATTCCTCAACATTAAATTCAGGATATACACCATCTATAAGTTCAAGATCCTCACGTAACTTTACTGCATCAGAATGACCAATCAATTCATCAACTAATGGAGAGTTTACATCCTCAATCTCAACTCGCTCACTAATAGTTTGTTTTGAAGGAGTAAACAGATCAAGTCCTTGTTCAAAAATATTATAGACGCCCTTAAATTTAGCGCCAATATTTATAGGCCAAGATAATGGTCTGACATTGATTTTCAATTCCTGCTCAAGCTCATCAAGAATGTCAAACGGATCACGTCCTTCGCGGTCAAGTTTATTTACGAATATAATAACCGGAGTATTTCTCATCCGACACACTTCCATAAGACGACGAGTTTGAGTTTCCACTCCTTTTGCAACATCTACTACTATAATTACAGAATCAACAGCAGTAAGAGTTCGAAAAGTATCTTCTGCAAAATCCTGGTGTCCCGGAGTATCAAGAATATTTATTTTATAGTCACCATAGTTAAAACCCATAACAGACGTAGCTACGGATATTCCTCGTTGCTTTTCTATTTCCATCCAATCTGACGTAGCAGTTTTCTTAATTTTATTACTTTTCACTGCTCCCGCGACATGAATAGCCCCACCAAAAAGCAATAACTTTTCAGTGAGTGTTGTTTTACCTGCATCAGGATGAGATATAATAGCAAATGTACGTCGCCTTTTTATTTCATTATTTAATTCTTCACTCATTGCTGAAAAAATTTTTTATTTCTGAGAATCTGCCTCATCATTAAACAATTGATTATTATAATCCTTCTTATAGTAATAAGAAAGTAATGCAAGGAATTTTGCAATCTGAGAGACTGCCTGTGTAGTTTCTTCCCCAATCTCTTTACCTTGGAGTCTTAACATTAAGATTCCATATAGAGCATTAAAACAAGTTTCAATCTCTCCGACTTTATTTTCCCCTGCCTTAGCTCTCAATTCCACTATTATAGGAAGAGTATGATAAAATTGAGCGGAATATGATGCAAATTTTGTATCAGAAAGTAAACGCTGATGTAAATCATCTAATGCAATAATTACATTTTTATTGATCTGAAGATGACCTGATTTAATCAGGCCCTCTCTTCGCATCATATCAATAAATGATTCATACCAATCTCGCATTTCCTTTTTTTGTTCAATTGTGAGATCAGGATACTTATCTATAATCGTTGATTGAATCTTATCAATATCAAGATTATTTGCTCGAATCAGATCTTCTATCTGCCACATATAGAGTAAGTACTCTGCAATATTTTCTCTTTTTTTTATAGATGCTGTTATCATAAGAAGGGGAGGAGAGTGCTTTATTTTACAAAATTAGCGATAATTAAGCTACACCACAAATTATTTAATCTGAGAGATGTAATAAATTTATGAAAGAGCTTTATTAAATCAAAAATTCTCAATTTAATTTAGATAATACATAGTACGGATTACATACATAATAAAATAGGGAACCCCAAAATTCTTAGATTCCCTATTTATAGTACATACTAAAAATAATCTTATTTAGAAGATTTTTTTTGCTCTTTTGCCCAAGTATCTTTTAGTCCAATGGTTTTATTGAATACCAAATGACCTTCAGAAGAATCAGGATCTACTGTATAATACCCCAATCGCGTAAATTGGAAATGATCACCAACTTTTGAATTCTGCGCAGCCCAAGGTTCAATCTTCACATTATTCCTTACCTTTAAAGAATCAGGATTAAGAAGATCCCTAAAATCGCCCTCTTCGGCAGAAGGATTTTCTACAGAAAATAACCGATCATAGTCCCGAACCTCGGCATCTACAGCATGAGCAGCTGAGACCCAATGCAAAGTGCCTTTCACCTTTCGATCGCTTCCTGGCATTCCACTACGAGTGGCCGGATCATATTCTGCATATATTTCTTCAATTTCTCCATTGTCGTCTTTCTTTAGCCCAGTACATTTAATTATATAAGCCCCTTTCAGACGCACTTCTTTTTCGGGAGAAAGACGGAAAAATTTCTTGGGAGGATTTTCCATGAAATCTTCTCTCTCAATCCATAATTCTCGAGTAAAAGGCATTGGATGCTTTCCCTCTTCCAAATTCTCCGGATTATTATCAATTTCTATAATTTCCTCTTTATTCTCAGGATAATTTGTCAAGATTAATTTCACCGGATTTACCACCACACTAATTCTCGTCGCTGTCTTATTCAAATCTTCTCGTACGGCATGCTCGAGTAATTCAATATGGTTCAATGCCTCATATTTAGTATAGCCAATTCTGTTAATGAAGTCCTTTATTGAGGACGGAGTATAACCTCTTCGTCTAAGACCACATAGAGTAGGCATACGAGGATCATCCCAACCATTTACCAGATTTTCTTTAACAAGCTGCAAAAGCTTACGTTTGCTCATTACTGTATATGTAAGATTCAAACGATTAAACTCAATTTGACGAGGGCAATATGATTCGTCAGCTAGTTCCTTTACAAAATATTCATAAAGAGGACGATGGGGTACAAATTCAAGAGTACATATAGAATGAGTCACTCCCTCAAAATAATCACTCTGTCCATGAGCAAAGTCATACATGGGATATACTTTCCATTTTGACCCCGTTCGCCAATGTGGAGTTTTTATAATCCTATACATTATTGGATCACGAAAATGCATATTGCTATTCGACATATCAATCTTAGCTCTAAGAACCATAGATCCTTCATCAAATTCGCCCGCATTCATTCGCATGAACAAATCAAGATTTTCTTCTACTGGTCTATTTCTATAGGGAGAGTCAACACCCGGAGTAGTAGGTGTACCTTTTTGCTGCGCAATCTGCTCACTTGTCTGTTCGTCAACATAAGCTTTTCCCTCCTTAATCATTCTGATTGCCAGATCAAACAACTGAGGGAAATAATCGCTCGCATAATAAAGACGATCTTCCCAATCATATCCAAGCCAATTAATGTCTCTCTTTATTGAGTTGACATACTCCATATCTTCTTTCTGTGGATTTGTGTCGTCAAAACGGAGATTGCATGTCCCTCCGAATTTCTCCGCAACCCCGAAATCCATAATAAATGCCTTTGCATGCCCTATATGCAAATATCCATTAGGTTCCGGAGGAAATCGAGTATTCAATCTACCTCCATTTTTCCCCATAGACAGATCTTCCTTGATTTCCTGCTCAATAAAATTAAGACCTGCCTCATTAACGATGCCTTCTTCTATGATTTCTGACATAATACAAATATGATAAGCAACCGGATTCAGACAAATTACCAAAGATCTTATATCTTTACCAATTTTATTATACGTCCAAATTACGGTATATATTATTGAATATGCAAAATTAATAAAAAATTATAAACTATTCATGAATTATCGTCTTCATTATAATTTTTATATACCATATTATGAGATTCTAAGTAATTCTAATAATAGGATATCACTTATAAATGCAGTAAAGGCCGATTTTTCAACCAGCCTTACAAATTCCAAGAGAGCAAATTCAATTCGCCACGATACCACCTATGCATCTATTACGATCATCGTAATCCATATATATCCTAGCAAACTGCCGAATAAAATCAATGGTAGTTTGCCGAGGCGATTTGTTTTCTTCGCTTCCAATCTCTAGAGTAAAAGACGACTCAGCGGGATCATTTATCATAGGCAATCATAAATAAATTTGTTGATGACATATAAGAATGACATGATGTCCATAAATGAGTTTTATATATAACGACAACAATGATATAATTATTATTTCACTGGCATCTAAAAATGCAACCCGATGCAATAATTGTATCGGGTTGCATTTTTCATACATCTTAAGAAACGAAGTATCCGGAGATAAGATGGAGAATAATTAATTATACTGTCAATATTATATCCTTCTCAGATGCCAATCTCCGCAGATTAAGAATTGCATATCTCATTCTTCCTAAGGCCGTATTTATACTAACTCCTGTTATTTCTGCAATCTCTTTGAACGACAGATTCTGATAATACCTCATCTTAAGCACCTCTCGCTGTAAATGAGGAAGCTCTTTGATTAGATATTTGACATCTTCTCTTATCTGGTCAGTAATAATAACATCTTCGATCGTTTCTTCACAGAGTTCTTTTCTATTTAGCACATCTAC
Organism: Lepagella muris; assembly: GCF_004793975.1. Lineage (NCBI taxonomy): Bacteria > Pseudomonadati > Bacteroidota > Bacteroidia > Bacteroidales > Muribaculaceae > Lepagella > Lepagella muris. The sequence continues at coordinate 52,692 of NZ_SRYB01000030.1, read as the reverse complement.
ATCATCCAAATCCGCACTTTGGAGATTCTCTGATTTCTCCTGTCGGTAATAATCAATGATCAGATTGTGAGCTATACGCGAAATCCACGCAGGGAATTTTCCATTTTCCGTATAGCGACCTTGCTTTATGGTCAAAATCGCCTTAACGAAAGTCTCTTGAAAAATATCATTTGCAATATCTTCATTCTTAATTATACGTAGAATATAATTAAAAATACGCTCCTGATGCCTTTTCAGAAGAGTGTCAAACGCCTCGTTGTCTCCTTTCGCATAAGCTTTGACCAATTGTTCATCGGTCATGCTCAAAGTTTTTGCCATTCTTTTCCTTTTTTCGTTAAGTAGAGTTTATCGATAGGCAGTTGCTTTTGTGTATTTATTTCAATTCACAAAAGTAGTCAATTATTATGCCATATCCAAACTAAGAGCAGTGAAAAAACATAAAAAAAGTTAATATTACAATAAATAAGAGGAAAGTAAGTTGTAAATTAAATGTTTTTAACGAATTTAAGTGCCACCCAACCTTTATCCTCAAGCTTACATACTAATCTCATACCATTAGAATAGGCGGCTTTTTCTATAATTGGTATATCATTCTCATAGAATCCGCTAAGGAACATTACACCACCATTTTTCAATCGGGATGCATACTTATCAATATCATGCGTTATAACATTTCTATTGATATTTGCGAGAAAATAATCAGCCATATCAATATGTTCCAGTTTGCTGGCATCTCCACAAATCATCGAAATCTCAACTTTGTTAAGTTTTGCATTTTCAATAGCATTTTCCCAAGCAAACGAGTCAATTTCAATTCCGGTGACATTGGCAGCCCCTCTCATTTTACATAGGATAGCCAATATGCCAGTACCAGTACCCATATCGATTACATCTTTCCCTTTCAAGTCTGATCTAAGAATATGTCGCATCATATTACTGGTTGTGCTATGATGCCCAGTACCAAAAGCCATCTTCGGGTCAATCACAATATCATATTCAGCAACGGGGATTTCTTTATGAAAAGATGAATGAACCACACAACGATCGTCTACAATAATCGGTTGGAAATAATTTTTTTCCCATTCTTCATTCCAATCTTCACCCTTTACCAATTCGATATTAAATAAAAATTCACATTGAATTGGAAAATCAGACAGAATATCTTTCACGTCAGACTCACTATATGATTCAGCTTTTATGTAAGCGATAATCCCTGAATCGTCTGATGTGAAGGACTCATATCCGACATCACATAAAAATGCCGCAAGTAAATCGGTGATATTTTCATCACATGGTTTTGGTTCAATTCGTAGTGCTATATAATCTTGCATATATCTATTATTTATATTATTATTTCGCAAAGTTAATCAAAACATTGCGTACAAGCAAAATATGATTCAAAGGAATATGGAATAGGCTGGATTCTAAGTATATATATAGTCACATCAAAATCCAATAACATATTATAAAGACTTACCTCAACTATAGTGCACTTATAATTGTTTTAGAATTAACTACTAAACATGTCTAACTTAAAATAATATTGCATAATGTCCAGACCATTTACATTTGATAGAGTTGTCCGTATGATTATAGCGTTGACTTTAATAGTCTGTACTATATGGTTAATTGGAATCTTAAAAAATGTGCTACTCCCATTTTGTCTGGCTTGTCTCCTTTCATACATAATGGAACCATTTGTAGAATTTAATCAAAAACTACTTCATCAGAAGGGTAGGGTATTGGCCGTATTTGTAACAATATTTGACGTGACTGTAATTGTTGGAATGCTTTTGTACTTCTTTGTTCCATTAGTGTTAGATGAAATAAATCAAATGATGTCAATGGTAAAAGAATATTCAACAAAAACAGTTACTATCCCATTTGTACCCGAAAGTATAACTGAAATAATCGAAAGGAAATTTAATCTATCGAAATTTCTAACAGAACTTGAGAATGGGAAGGGCTCTATATGGTTAGATCGAGGCGAGACATTAGTGGCAAATTCTGTTGAATTTCTCATGCATTCTCTTGAATGGTTACTTACATTTATATATATACTATTTATACTTATTGATTATGATAAACTTGGATCTGGTTTTGAATTATTGATACCAAATAAATATAAACCAGCTGTGCTTCAGATAGCAACCGATTTAAAAGATAGTATGAACAAATATTTTCGCAGTCAACTGTTAATTGCATTTTGTGCTGCAATATTTTATTGTATAGGATTTTCAATAGTGGGGCTACCTATGGCTATAGTCATGGGCATCCTTGTGGGAATATTATATATGATTCCATATTTTCAATATATTACAGTTATTCCTGTTGCAATGCTATGCTTTGTCTCATCCCTAAGTGGCTCAGTCGATTTCTGGGCAATAGTAGGCAAATGTGCTTTGGTATATGTTATAAGCCAATGCATCTGTGACTATATCCTTACTCCAAAAATCATGGGTAAATCATTGGGATTAAATCCGGCAATAATACTTCTATCATTATCTATATGGGGTACATTATTAGGTATTATTGGAATGATAATTGCCCTCCCCTTGACTACCCTTATTCTATCTTACTACAAAAAGGTTATAATCGATCATAAACCACTTTCTGCGCCGACTATAATCTAAACAAACAGAGCCATCTATTAAATTTAGATGGTCGGTTCTTTAACCCTATGATAATTTTTAACAAAATAAATAACTTATATGAATAAATTGACTTATATCTGGCATGATTGTTTTGTTTTTGAGAATGATAAGCTAATGATTATATTTGATTATTGGAAAGATCCATTGACATCTGCAGATTCATTACCATTATTTATTGAATATGCAGATAAAAATAAGCCAATCTATGTAATTGTCAGTCACCATCACAAGGATCATTACTCAAAAAGGATATTTGAATGGTGCAAACTATTTAATGATATCAAATATATAATCAGTAAAGATATAGCTAAATACTCACGCCATATTCTGTCTGACAAATCAATATATAAAGGTCCTAAACCGAATAAAGATTCCGTAATAATACTTTCTGCAGGCGAACGCTATATAGATAAGCGTATTACCATTGAAGCGTATGGTTCAACAGATATCGGTAATTCTTATGTAGTCATGTCCAAAGGTATGAAATTATTTCATGCCGGTGACCTGAATGCATGGATATGGAAAGAGCAATCAACAGAAGAAGAAATTGACAAATCGATAAATAATTATATATCTATCTTACTACAAATAAAATCCATACATATAGATTTCGATATTGTCATGTTTCCAGTTGACTCACGAATAGGAAGTGATTATTACATCGGAGCAAAAATCTTTTTGCAATACTTTGATGTTCGTCATTTTTTTCCTATGCATTTTGGGTTAGGAGATACACCGAGACAACAGTTAAAGTATCAATTAGACGCTACAAAAACTGAATATTATGCAAATCCCACAAGAGGAGAATACATTTGTCTACAATCACCATATTCAACTTTCCTTTATCCAGAAATAATTTGAGAACATTTGTCGCATATACCTGAAATCACATAATTTGCATTATTGGCAATAAAACCATCAGGGAGATTTACTATTGGAATAGCCGTAGAAGGCAAGCAAACTGTGCGATTGCAGTGAGTACATCTAAAATGGACGTGCATATCATGAATCGAATGTTCATGACTTGCTCTGCAAATTTCATATTTTAACAAGCCAGATCCATCATCTACTGTATGGACAACATTATGCTCTATGAAAATTGAGATTGTCCTGAATATCGTTGACTTATCCACCGTTTCCAGAGCTATTTCAATATCCAAATTTGACACAGGTGAATCCACTGACTCTAGATAACGATATACAAGCAAACGTACAGCGGTGGGCCTAATACCGAGATTAGTCAAACGATCTGCAATATCCTGTGGTTGACATTTTATTGAATTTTTATTATCTGCCATTTTATACGAAATATGACGTTTTTCAATTTATCTCAGATTCATTCTTTATACGCTCTTTCCTAAACATCCTTGCAAACAATAAAGAAGAGTCATCCTCGGTTGCCTTTAATTGAAATGATGTTAAAAACACATTATCACTATAATTATCGCTACGTAAGAGTTTGGTTTCTATCCCATATTTGGCCTCATGCAGAAATGAAAGTTCCAACCGATTGACAAACATAGAATCAAATTCACTAAGGCTAAACCTATTTAGTAAAAGTTCAACATATCTCACGGTATTGACATGCCTATAGGAATCAAGGTCGCAATAATTAAAGCTATACTTAAAAACACTATCCGTTGCCTTTAATGCTTTACAATTAGGGATGTCACAACTCTCAATAATATCAGTATGTCTTGCCTGTTTCTCAATAGGAGCTTTCTTTCCAAGTATCATTTCAGATGGAATAGTAAAATGTGAAAGTCCAATGTTGGAATGATTATAAGTATCCATTACCATCCAAATAGATCTGGCATAACCATAGATCTCGCCATTTTGAGATTTAACACAAAATGACCTTTCTGAAAAATGACGGTTAAAACTTTCAATCCAAGTAGATATAACATAACATTGGTTAACCGCCGGATAAGAATTCATTTCAATAGTAAGGCGAGAAAGGACCCAACCCGCATGTATCTTACGCATGGACGGATTACCTATGTCAAGACTATTAGCATGCGCTGTTGCAATGTCAATAAATTTTGCCACTAAAACAGGTAATGATATTTCTTGCTCTGCATTTGCTTCACCGGCTGACAGAAATAGCATCTCTTCATATATGGGACTCATAATTATCTATGTGTATATATCAGTAATTTTAAATAGAATCGCAATTATACAATCTGAATCATTCAAAACAAAAAAAGATAAAATTTATAACCTTAATCATGTCGTTCCTAATTGGATTAAGAATAACAAAAATATTAGTAGAATTATAAAATTTTAATTCTTTAAAGATTCAGATTGGACAACTTCATCCAACACAACCACAAAATTAATAAAAAATTTTTATTATCTTTGCAGACATTTCTGCCAAGAAAAAATCAAATAAAGTTGATCTCAATAAAAAAGATAGTAATCGTATCAATTATTGCATCGCCACTTCTATTAATATGCAGTTGTGGCAGCAGTCGTCATGTACCTATGGGAAGTTATCTTCTTGATAAGGTCAATATAAAGATAAATGATTCTACCGATACATTTAATGAACAAGAAATGAGTGCATATCTACGACAGCTGCCAAATCATAAAATGTTGTGGAGCATTAAGTTTCGACTTGGGATATATAATATGAGTGGCAATGACTCAACAAAATGGTGGAATAAATGGGCTCGTAAACTTGGTGAAGCTCCTGTAATATTTGATTCAACACTAATGGATACAGGTAAAGAACAACTTCAAAAGGCCATGGTCAATCGAGGATTTATGGGTGCAGTTGTTGAGACAGATACGGTAAGGGATGATTCAAAACGTAAAATCCAGGTCAACTATATACTGAATCCAGGTCAACCACATATAATCAATTCAATTGATTATATTTTTCCTGATACCACATTCCGCACATTAGTGTTGAACGACAGTGCATCATTTATTGTAAAACCAGGTCAATCTCTTGATAGAAATCAATTGGATTTACAGCGTGAAATAATCACGCAAAATCTTAGGAATAAAGGCTATTATAATTTTGTAAAAGAGTTCATCACCTTTAGTGCAGACACTACAGAAGGGAGCAAGTCTGTAGATTTGACTATGACTCTTAACCCACCTCATAAAAGCAATTCAAATCCAGTGGTGCCGAATCATGAAAAATTCATGATTCGTAATGTTGTATTTATAACTGATTATGATGCTGCAAAAGATATATCATTGGCAACATACCAAGCACTAGATACTTTAGTCTATAAAAAAATCACGATATTGTATAACAATAAAAAATATCTACGTCCTTCTGTATTATATGAAAATTGTTTCATACATCCAGGTGAATTATACAAGCAAACAGAAGTAGATAAGACTTACCAGGCTTTTTCTCGTTTTGGAATTCTTAAATTTATAAATATTCGCTTTATTCCTCAAGGTAAAATTGGAGACACTTCTCTTCTTGATGCTTATGTAGTGTTGACTCCTGCAAAAAGTCAAAGTATGGAGTTACAGCTTGAAGGGACCAATTCCGAAGGGGATCTTGGAGTTGCAGCATCAGCTACCTATACGCATCGGAATATTGCAAAGGGGTCAGAAACACTTACAGCAAAATTACGTGGTGCATACGAATCTTTAAGTGGAGATCTTGACGGACTTCTCCATAACCGCTATATGGAGTATTCTCTTGACATGGGACTCAATTTTCCCAAGTTCAAGGCTCCCTTTTTAACAGAAAGATTTAAAAGACGTATAAATGCCACTTCTGAACTTAATATTTCAATGTCTTATCAAGAACGGCCTGAATATACTCGTATTATTTCAACAGCAGGCTGGTCATACAAATGGATATACAATAAAAATAGAAATCGATATGTGCTTACTCCGATAGATATAAATTATGTCTATCTCCCAGAAAGCACAAACAATTTCATTGATCAGATAGCTCCAGATAATCCATTGCTAAGATACAGCTATGAAGATCATTTCATAATGCGTAGTGCTTTCTCTTTCTATCATTCAAATAAAAAAGGAAGTAGTCCTTGGCAAAAATCAATACAAAACAATATTTATACTATCCGTACAAACTTTGAATTTGCAGGAAACCTATTATTTGCAATAAGCAATATTCTTGAACACCGTTCTAATTATAGAGAAGATCCTTATAAAGTTTTTGGAATACGATATTCACAATATGTAAAGTTAAATAGTGATTTCTCATTCCTCCATATAATTGACAGTAGGAATTCACTTGCTCTTCATGTTGGTTTTGGAGTAGGATATCCATACGGCAACTCATACGTGCTACCATTTGAAAAACGCTTCTATGGAGGTGGTGCAAATGGCGTCAGGGGATGGGATGTCAGAACTCTTGGACCCGGTTGTTATCCCGGAACAAATTCAATGAGCGACTTTATAAATCAATGCGGAGATATACGTTTTGATATGAGTCTTGAATATAGGACCAAACTATTCTGGGTGCTCGAACTTGGAGCATTTGTTGACGCCGGAAATATTTGGACCATTCATAATTATTCAAATCAACCAGGAGGATTATTTAAATTTAATTCATTCTATAAACAGTTGGCAGCTGCCTATGGATTAGGTATACGAATGGATTTCTCATATTTTCTTCTGCGATTTGACCTTGGAATGAAGGCTCATAATCCTGCTTCAGGACAAGAGCATTGGCCAATTATTCATCCTCAATGGAAAAGAGATTCTTCTTTCCATTTCTCTATCGGATATCCGTTTTGATGGAATAATCCACCAGATTATACTATTGATTATCTAAAACATGTTATTTATGAAAAAGCTGACTATCTTTGATCTTGATGGTACTCTTCTAAACACAATATATGATTTAGGAGAAGCATGCAATTATGCATTACGAAAGTTAGGCTTTAATCAGCATCCTATTCCTGCTTATAATTATATGGTAGGGAATGGTGTGCGTAAGTTGATTGAAAGAGCTCAACCGGATGCAGATGTAAAGATTGTTGACGAATTACTTGAGCTATTTAAAGAATATTACGACATACACTGTATGGATGACACAAAACCATATACCGGAATACCTGAATTGCTTCAAGAATTGACAGATAAAGGAGTAGCGATAGCTGTCGCATCAAATAAATATCAAGAAGCTGCAATACGAATAGTAAAGCATTATTTCCCAGATATTCCGTTTGTCTCAATTCAAGGACAACAAGATGGACGTCCTACAAAACCAGATCCATCTATAGTTTTTTCCATATTGACAGAGCATCCTACTCCAAAATCAGAAGTACTTTATATTGGAGATTCAGGAGTCGATATGGAAACTGCAAGAAGAGCTTGTGTCGAATCTGTTGGAGTAAGCTGGGGTTTTCGTCCCATTTCTGAATTAAGGAATGCATTGGCAGACAATATCGTAAGCTCACCTTCCGAAATATTAAAACTTCTATCCGACAAATTCTGAAGCAACTTAACTTTAAAGTACTCTAACACTAAAAAAGATAGAAATAATAATCTGACGTTTTTAATGTCTAATTATTATTTCTATCTCTATATTCAATCAAAGTCTCAAATTTTCTTACCAAAAGAAGATTCAATCTTCACTTTTGAACAAATCCATAGTGTAGCAAGGCATGTCAACATTACTATCCAGAAGAAATTAACAAATCCTTGTCCTTGCAGTTGTGATGATTCAAAAATTACAATATCTGATAAATATTCATAAATCCAACCTGCTATCATACCAGGAATCATCATGCCCAATGCCATAAATGCAGTACAAAACGCATAATGCGAGGTTTGACTTTCACCTCTACTAAAATATATCAAGAATAACATGTAGGCAGAAAATCCGAATCCATATCCAAACTGCTCAATAAAAACAGCAGTTGAAATAAGTATAAAATTAGTCGGCTGTGTCATTGCGAGCAAACAATAGAACCCACACGGTAACGTAAGTGAGAATGCCATTGGCCACAACCATTTTTTTAATCCACCTTTTGATATAACGACGCCACCAAAAATGCCACCTAAAAGTAAAGCTATGACACCTAAAGTTCCGTTAATAATTCCAATCTGAGCCGTTGACAATTCTAATCCACCTTGGCTATGAGAAGATGCCATAAATGGCTGAATCAATTTTATACAAAGAGCCTCAGGAAGCCTATAAAGAAGCATAAATCCAATAGCTGACCAAATATATTTTTTTCTAAAAAAGGTCTTAAATGTATGACCGAATTCTATAATAATGGAGCCTACAGACTTCTTATTAGACAATTTATCCCTATATGGAATAGGCATAAATTTACTATGATATATCGTCACACTCAAGAAAAACAAAGACAATAACCCGAATACAATTGCCCACGCTGTTGGAATATCCCCAATTGATTCTTCAAGTTTTCCTGCAATTATCACAAGACCACCTTGACCAATCACACTGGCTATTCTATAAAAAGTCGAACGCACTCCCACATAAGCAGCTTGATCATGAGCAGATAATTCCAACATATAATAACCGTCAGCCGCAATATCGTGTGTGGCTGAACAAAATGCCATAATCCAAAACACTAATAATGTTAAAACGAAGAAAAAGCTTGACGGCAGCATTATCGCCACGGCCCCCATACAAATAGCTATAGCAAACTGCATTATCAATACCCACCATCTTTTCGTTTTTATCAAATCTACAAACGGACTCCAGAATGGTTTTATCACCCAAGGGAGATACAACCATCCTGTATAAAATGCCATCTCTTTCATTCCTATTCCCATATTGACATACATCAACACTGTCAATGTATTTACTGCGAAATAGGGGAGACCTTCAGCCATGTACAAAGTTGGTATCCATTGCCATGGACTTACTTTATGAGTAGACATAATATTAGTTTTAATGATATACACAATCATTTGCAACAGCTACATCCGAATAAATCTTCTCTATATCGGATGACGTAAGTAAATTGAAATCTTCCTCTCGTGGTGTGATGATGAGTCCGCCCATATCAATTGATCCAGGGCTTATCATTCGGTAGTCACTATTATTTGAGAAAAAGCATTTCGGACGATGCGTTCTTCTTGGAATAGATATAAACCTCAACAACCCATTGTTTGAAAGCCAAAAGAAACAATTGACCAATGATAAGTCTTTAAATTCATCATTACTATCAATTCCACCTAAATCTAATCCAAACTTCATTGTAGATAACCCGGCGGAATCTGGAGAGACAACCCCTGATACAAAGAAAAAAGGAAGAGACACTCCGAAATCAGATGAAAATTTAATCCCTGATTCAGAATCCTTATGGAATCTTTCAGCAATAGATATCAGAGGAATCTCATCTTTTAAGACAGCTTGCATGTGTAGATGATCAGGTGCCGAAGCTCCGGATTTAGCGCCATTAAAGAACACACACAAGCCGGGAAGATTTTCCGCAAATCTTACAATATCATAGGGCACTCTTGATTGAGGAGCATGATCTTTTGATGCGATCGTCAAATGAGTGGGGAAAATTGGGTATGGATTTACCAATAATTCCCAATTATCAAACATTCTGATCGACAATTGATGCTTGTCCCTATTTACTTTACAAAGAAAACATTTACGATTGATTATAGATTCCTTATCCACTTTTGCAGCTGTAGATACAATTCTTCCAGGATTCCATTGAATACCGATTTCGACATCGCAAACTTTCACGTATCGTCTTTTGACTTTTATAAGGTTATCATAATTATTTTTAGCCAGATACCATTGGGAAAGTTGCAACTCAATGAAACTATTAATATCCTCAAGACTCAGCATAACTACTATTTTCAACGTTAGCTCGAATACGAGCTATCAGTTCAACCGATCGTAAGAAATCCTTATATGAATTGTTTGCATTCACTTCTTCTATTGAAAGATTTGCATCGCTATTTCCATGCCATCGCCTACAGAAATATATCGGTTCAAAAATTCTACCGATTGCGTATTCTCTAGATATACGAAGTCCCATTGCATAATCTTCTCCATAACTTACATTGGGAAACAATATATTGCGAACCACTGGTGTAAAGAATGCTCTTGGCGCTCCGAATCCATTGACCCTTAATGCATTATTTGCACCATTTAATGCTGACCACTCCCTATGGTCAACAATGCCAGGGGGAATCACTGACAAATCAAAATCCGTCATTACGTAGGAACCAATAACCATCACACAATTTTCTTCATAAAATCGATTCACAATCTTAGTCAGAACATGTTCATCGTTATATATATCATCGGAATCTAATTGAATAGCAAATCTCCCACAATAGTCAGATAATAATGCCTTATTCCAGCATCCTCCTATACCTAACAATTCGCCTTTGTCAACCTTAATTAATATCAGACGGTCATCATTGATATTTTCAAGCAATTCCCTTGTGCCGTCATCACTATCATTATCGACTACTATGACATTAAAAGTGAACTCCGTTTTTTGCGATAAGGCAGAATTTACAGAATCAAGAATTGTTGATACCCTATTCTTAACAGGAATAACAACAGAAGCTGTTACAGGGAAATCACCCTCTGTCAAATCTGGACGAATCGGATTGAGTGGTACAAGTCCATCAATTTCATTGAGGAACTCGGTAAATACTCGTTCCATGTGAGCTTGATAGTATTTATTTTTGGGATTCACATAATCATGCTGTTTATCCCCACTTTTTCTGAAGTCTACTTTCTCGACAGTATATAGATATTCCGGTAAAGCAGCAATTGTCTTACCAATAGACATTCTCAATCGTAAGGCATACCATCCACCATCCGGAGCACAGCTTTCTTCATGTGAAAAATTTTCAGAAGCAGCCAAAACATCCGCAGCATTCAATAATACAACACTCCCAAAATCAAAATCATCCCTGACAGAGCCGAATTGATAATCATTCACAGGATGTAACAAAATTTGTTCGCCATTTTTTTCTCTGAAACTACAATACGTAATTGACGCATCAGAATCAGCCGATACCTCTTCCATTCTATGAATGAAATTATCATCAAACGTTATTTTTCTATCATCCAATTGCACAAGTATGAACTGTTGCAACGTATTTTTAAAAATCTCGTCTCTAAGTGCTTCTACGGTTGAAAACCTTATCAATTTCATGTTATGAGATTTAAAATTATAAAAAATACTACTTCTCCAGATAATCAACCAATTGTCTCATTAATAAGCTACGCACATTTGAATCCCATATTGATTCAAATGGAATGCTCATTATCACTCCTCTACTTTTACCTTTTTTCGTAAACACTCCAGCGGCATTCCCTGTATCACTAAAAGTAAGGAATATTTCAGATTCAATTTCTCCTGACGGAGCAATTATATCCGGAGATTCGACTATATATTGTTTTTCGTTTAGAGTCGAACTATAGTTTAAAGAAGATTTTTTTATGTTAGAATCCATTGCACCGGCATTAATTGAAAGTGATCCGGAATAAGAGACACTTCCTTCCCCTTTTGAGATACCCAGTACTTTTTGGGCGAAATCAATACTACCTTCCGAAGATCTGGAATCATAAAGATCGCTAACAATATACTGACCTGATATAAATATATCCCCACCCTGATTTACAAAATTTGTAATCTCTTGTTGAAGTTTCTTTGAAAACGCGAAATAACGCAGTCCAGTATTGCCATTACCGGTAATAGTAAGCTTCTGTTTTCCCAAAATTAGATCAATAAGTTTATAATTTTGCAACTTAACCAACCCTGATTCCACTGCCCCAACACTTGTTGAAACAAAACCCTTATTAGCATCAGCAAGTGCCAATCCGTGAATATATGGAAAATCAAAAGTATTACCTGCAATCACAACATCAGCATAACTATCCCCAGAGCGGCCAAAAGACTCACCTGCGGCACGATTAAATTCTGTCTGATAGCCCATAAATGATATGTCTCGTAAATACGGCACTCCAAAATCAGAAGATGCATCAAATCCAGCCATACCATCTTTTGAGAAATGAGCAGGACCACTTATCCTTGTAAAACCATTTATTATCAACACCGGAGATTCATTATGTCCAGACTCTCTCATTGCTAATATTTCAGAAGGGAAGGACATTCCTCCGGAATTTGCAGCGACAATCTTGAAGGAATGAATATCTGAATCATCAACAATAACTTCAAAATGATCATCCTTAGTTTCTCCTAATTTATGAAATCCTAATTCATCAGCAGTCCTCTCAAAAATTATATATTTTTCCGGGACAGCAGTTGGCTCCAATGGATCATGAGTTTTCTCCCAACTTAACTTATAATGATTCTTTTTAACTTTAACAATTGAAAAATTCTTGATCGGAAGCGGTTGTACCACAAATTTTCTATCCTTACGTTCAGCAATAAAACGACCTATGGCCTTATAAATCGAACGACTGACAGAAAAACGGAATCCTGGATCAAGAGCATACCACATATCTGCAAAATTCTGATGACTCATGAATTCAATAAGAGACGTCGGCACTTCTGGAACTCGAGCCTCAACATAAGACTTATCCCACATAGAACGTCGTTTCCAATTAGGTTCCCACGTCTGACGAATATCAGATACAATCTGGCGCATAAGCATATCTGTCAATGTCCTGGAATTTGACCTGGGTGTCCCGTCAATGTAACTGTCGCCTCCATTAGTATAAAATATTCCCAAAGTTCCGACAAAAGAATCATCCGCTCGTTTACCTGCATCTGAATGAAGAGCCATTGCCACATCAACAGGTATATTTAATCCGGGTTCTTGAGGTAATACACGTGAGCCACCTGCAAGATAATTCACCCAATTGCCTCGTGATGTATAGTCATCTTTATAGTCATCTTCACCATGATATGGAGAATATATATACTCAGGCATTCCAGCCCACTGCAGCCAATAACGAGCACCTTCAAGATAACGTGGTAATCCTGACACTTTAAATTTAGATTCAAAAGCCAAGTTCTGTTCCAAATTTAAAGATACTGAATCACCTGTCTCATAAATGTTCTGGATCTCACTATCTTCATTCGGGAAATCTGACGTATCCTTGGTGATGCTATTATCAGGAGTTGATGGATTATTATATATATCGGATCTTTTGTCGCTACGTGCAATATTACCCATACCCCCACCAATTTTGACAGCATCAGCAGTAATAACACACCCTTCAGATTTATCAGAAATATTAGAAAGTGTCACAATAGGCTCAGTATCGCTATATCCAGACTCAAGTGGGAATGTTCCGAGATATATCCAAGTTCCACCACCCATTTTCTGATTTACTCTAAACTCTCTAATTCCACCTGAATAATTAACCGTATAATGAGCATCCGTCGTTGAATTTGGTAAAGTTTTATAACTTATATATATGGCATACTCGCCATCTTCAGGTATATCCGCATACCATGCAGCTACAGAAGGCGAACCTGACGTTATAGTAGTGGTTTGTCTATAAGTGCCATTTTCAAAAGGATTTTCAGTATCTCGGAAATCCGGAAGATCATAGATGAATCCCTCTCCATAACCTGTTGACCATTCTGTACTTCCAGTCATTTCTTTATAATATGGCTGAGAAAATATATAGCCATCATCATTCGTATCATTATCAACGATAACCTCATTACGATTTATGTCCCTCTCTCTTGGCAACATTACGTAAGCTCCAGCATTTTCCAACATAGGAACGACATACGGAAGTATGTAACTCATAGTATGTGTATCTTCAGTTATTTGGAATAATTTAGGGCGTTGCCAAAGCCATGCTCCACTTCCAGGCTTATAGTAACGTCCATGACTTGCCCATAATGCGACAATATCGTTTTTCATCCCCTTTGAAGCATTGACGTATGGTTCAGCAGCAATTACAAATGGGATATTCTTCCGATATTCCTCCGGAAGTTTATCAATTGTAGTTATATAATATGAATAATTCTTATCTCCGACATTAAGAGACACATAATAATCCGAAATTGAATCCGGAAGAATCTCAGATATTTTATTTCTCATAGCCGAGATCAGATCGCTTGACACAGGTAAATAGGTGAAATTTTCGTTTAACTTCACTTTTGCTGTTCGTGTGCGATTATCAGGAATGACGCTATTTACCCTGAGTCCTCCAGGATTTAGATTTTCAGGAATCCACGATATGACTTCTGAATTTACTAAGAGAGTCAATGAGTCATTAAGCGGTAGGTCTACAGGAGGAGTGTACTGCTTATGGCTGATTCCATTCCGTTTGACACGTTTTTTTGAAACCGATTTTTTTCTTTTAGCACTAACTTTCTTTGATTTTTTTTTATTACCAATGTTTTTTTTCTTATTTGATGTGGATTTTTTCTTGGCAGCAACTGATGTCTTTGCCTTAGATTTCTTTGCAGCTTGCACATCAGTTGCTGCGAATCCTGCCAACGTAATAATAAACGCTGATAAGATATATAAGATGCTTCTGAATTTCATACAATATAATTTAGCCATCGTAGGTCTACATTTTACAATTGGTTATTGAAGAATGTAAAAAATTGAACTCCTTCAATGTGTTCCACAAGTCATACATTGCAGTCTTAGGAAACAGTCGCATAATAATTTCAAATAATACGACTTAATATTCAATGATGTTAACTTGGGAAATCGCAACTTACAAAATTATGAAAAAAACTTTATAATTAAAAATAAAAATTTGTTAATCACACTCACTTAATTGATGAATAAAATAAAAATCCACCTTATAAAAAATTCTTTCTAATTTAGTTTTCAGTTGTCGAATAAATTACGTATTTTTGCAAAAATAAGCCGACAGACTGTTTATGCAGTCAAATGCAAGTTATATCTAAATAAAAATACAATGGCAACAAAACCCTTTCATTATCAGGATCCATTTCCATTAGGACCTGACACGACAGAATATCGTCTCATCACGAAAGATTATGTCAAAGTTGAGAATTGGAACGGACATGAAATGCTCGTAGTTGATCCGGAAGCATTAACAATAATTGCTAATGAAGCGAGCCACAATTGTTCATTTATGCTTCGTCGTGAACACAACGAGATGGTTGCAAAAATACTTAAAGATCCGGAAGCTTCTGAAAACGACAAGTTTGTAGCACTTACGATGCTACGTAATGCAGAAGTAGCATCCAAAGGAGTTCTTCCTTTCTGCCAGGATACCGGCACATCAATCTGTGCAGCATATAAGGGGCAACATGTTTGGACCGGTTGCAACGATGAAGAGCGTATTGCTTTGGGCGTATACAAGACTTATACGGAGAATAACCTGCGATATTCTCAGAATGCGCCATTGACAATGTATGACGAAGTCAATACGGGATGCAATCTTCCGGCTCAGATCGAGATCCATGCAACTGAAGATGATGAATATAAATTCCTCTTCATTGCAAAAGGTGGTGGTTCAGCAAATAAAACTTATTTATATCAGGAGACAAAAGCCATATTAAATAAGAAAACGCTTGTCCCATTCCTTATAGAAAAGATGAAGACTCTCGGCACAGCGGCTTGTCCTCCGTATCATATCGCATTCGTTATTGGAGGAACTTCTGCTGAAGTAAACCTTGCCACTGTAAAGAAAGCATCAGCTAAGTATTACGACAATCTTCCTACAGAAGGGAATGAATATGGCCAAGCTTTCCGCGACATTGAACTTGAGAAAGAACTTCTTGACGCTGCACATAATCTTGGTCTTGGGGCACAATTCGGAGGTAAATACTATGCTCATGACATCAGAGTGGTACGTTTACCTCGTCATGGAGCCTCATGTCCAGTGGGAATGGGAGTTAGCTGCTCAGCCGACCGCAATGTAAAAGCTAAAATAAACAAAGATGGACTTTGGATTGAAAAGCTTGATGAATTCCCCGGCGAGCTGATTCCTGAGGAACTCCGTAATGAAGGTGAGGGTGAAGTGGTAAAAATCAATCTGAATCGTCCTATTAAGGAAGTGCTTGCAGATCTTGATAAATATCCAGTTTCAACTCGCTTATCTCTCAATGGCACTATCATTGTTGGCAGAGACATAGCTCACGCAAAAATCAAGGAACGTCTCGATGCCGGAGAACCAATGCCACAGTATCTAAAAGACCATCCAATTTATTATGCAGGTCCCGCAAAAAAACCGGAAGGTCTTCCTTCAGGATCTTTTGGACCTACAACAGCAGGTCGAATGGATTCCTATGTTGACCAATTCCAAGAGGCGGGTGGCTCCATGATTATGATTGCAAAAGGCAACAGAAGCCAGCAAGTCACTGATGCTTGCAAAAAACATGGAGGCTTCTATCTCGGATCAATTGGTGGTCCTGCTGCTATCTTGGCAAAGAATTCAATTAAGAATGTCGAGCTTCTTGAATACCCGGAACTTGGTATGGAGGCAATATGGAAGATTGAAGTGGAAGATTTCCCCGCATTCATTCTTGTCGACAATAAGGGCAATGACTTCTTCAAGCAGATTAAACCTCGTTGTCCACTTGACACATGCAAATGATACTTCATGTCAAGCAAATAATAATCTTCAAAATAATTATATTTTGAAGCACAAATACAATCTCCGGTCAAATTAACCGGAGATTGCTATTTTTTGTACCTAAAATCGTCTATAAAGACTGATTTATATTCAAATTTGACTGATTTGTTTAGACACTTCCTAATAATTATATCTAAATTCGCATAATAAATCAAACCATAATAAACTCGAATAATTTCGATATGAAACACAAACCTATCATCCAGATAATTGCTGTGGCTTCATTATTCTCCACGGCATTATCAGCATCTGCAATTTCCATGCCTCTACCACAACAGGCATCGGAACAAACTATATCAAATGGAAAATTTGAAGCCGGAAACGGTACATTCTTGCTCAATGGCGAACCATTTGTCGTCAAAGCGGCTGAGTTGCATTATCCCAGAATTCCAAAGCCATATTGGGATCAAAGAATAAAACTATGCAAGGCTCTTGGCATGAATACGATTTGTCTTTACACATTCTGGAATTCCCATGAACCAAAAGAAGGAGAATTTGATTTTTCCGGACAAAATGATCTTGCAGAATTTATAAGATTATGTGCGGAAAATGATATGAAAGTAATTCTTCGTCCCGGACCATACGTTTGTGCAGAATGGGAAATGGGAGGATTACCATGGTGGCTCTTGAAGAAGAAAGATATCAAGCTACGAGAAAATGATCCATATTTTCTTGAGAGGGTAGACAAATTCCAAAAGGCTGTTGCTGATCAAGTCGCAGACATGACCATATCAAACGGTGGACCAATCATAATGGTTCAAGTAGAAAATGAATATGGCTCATACGGTGAAGATAAAGAATACGTTGCAAATATCAGAGATATGTTACGTAAAAATTTCGGTGACGACGTTACTCTTTTCCAATGTGATTGGTCATCTAATTTCACACTTAATGGGCTTGATGATTTGATCTGGACCATGAATTTTGGTACTGGTGCAAATATTGATCAGCAATTTGCAAAATTAAAGGAGCTGCGTCCCGAAAGTCCCCTTATGTGTTCCGAATTCTGGAGTGGATGGTTTGACAAATGGGGGGCTAATCATGAAACCAGACCATCTGCCGACATGATTGAGGGTATTGATGAGATGCTTTCAAAAGGAATATCTTTTTCTTTATATATGACTCACGGAGGGACAAACTGGGGACATTGGGCAGGCGCAAACTCACCTGGATATGCACCTGATGTAACATCGTATGACTATGATGCGCCAATAAGCGAAAGTGGACAGACAACTCCTAAATATTGGGATTTACGTAAAACTCTTTCAAAATATAACAATGGCAAGAAACTTCCTCCTGTGCCCAAAACGATAAAGCCGATTTCAATAAAAAAGTTCAATTTCACTGAAGTCGCACCATTATTCCCAAATCTACCCGAGCCTAAACAAGACGAGGAAATACGGACAATGGAAGAATATGACCAAGGGTTCGGAAGTATATTATACCGTACTACTCTCCCGGAACTTACTAATGGAGGAGTATTGACAGTAAATGACCCACATGACTATGCCCAAATATTTATTGACGGTAAATATATAGGTAAACTTGACCGAAGGAACGGGGAAAAGGATTTAACAATTCCTTCATGTAAAAGAGGTGCGCAGCTTGATATTCTGGTTGAAGCTATGGGAAGAATCAATTTCGGGCGTGCAATTAAAGATTTTAAGGGTATCACAAATAACGTCACTGTCAAAGAAGATAGAGATGGTTATCCTTTTATTTGCGACCTCAAAAATTGGGAAATATTTAACCTCAACGATAATCCGGAATTTTATGATTCCATGGAATATTTTCCAATAGAAACATTTTCTATTGGTGAAAATGGTAGATTACCAATCGGAGTCTATCGAGGGACATTTAACGTAAACAAGCCATCTGATACATTCCTCAATTTTGAGACATGGGGGAAAGGTCTGGTATATGTCAACGGACATGGTATCGGTAGAATATGGGAAATCGGTCCTCAACAAACCCTTTATATGCCTGGATGTTGGTTGAAAGAGGGGGAGAACGATATAATGGTCTTTGATATTGTAGGTCCCCATCAGGCAATATCCGAGGGCCTTACGTCTCCATTACTTAACAATCTACAGGTGCGTAAACCTCTCACTCATCGTTTGGAAGGCGAAAATCTTGATCTCTCCGAAATATCCCCGCTGCTGGTAGGAGAATTCTCTGCGGGGAATGGATGGCAAGAGAAGAAACTTGACAAGCCAACAGAAGGACGCTACTTATGCCTTGAAGCTATTGATGCAATTGATGGAAAAGATATTGCGGCTATAGCTGAATTATACGTTCTTGACGATAAAGGCGAACGAATATCAAGAGAGCCATGGATTGTGGATTATGCCGATAGTGAAGATGTCAAAACCGGCAATAGATCTGCCGATAAGTCATTTGACCTTCAAGAATCAACTTATTGGAGTACAGAGGCAGGTAAACCATTCCCTCATGCTATCGTAATTGACCTTGGTAGCTCTAAGAAAGTATCCGGAATCCAATACCTTCCAAGAATGGAAAGCGAAGTGCCTGGTGCAATAAAGAACTTTAAGGTCTATATCAGTAAGGAGCCATTTAAGAAATAATGTCGACAAAGAAAAGAGGGTATGCCAAAATAGGTATACCCTCTTTTCTTTGTCAACATTATTATAATTATAATAATGAAATTGAACGTTTTATAAATTCATTCAAGCTCTCACCTTTCAGGAGATTACTTTGGAGAAGAGCCAAGTCAATAATTTGCTTAACCTTAGGTTGTGTCTTAGCATAAGAACTAATTACCTCGGATTCCGTGTTACGCAATTCAGTCACCTTACTCTCTTTATCAGATATGTCGGGCATTGACTCTTTCTTCTCTGAAGCTTCCTTTCGAAGAGACTCAATATGATTGTTTAGAATCTCAATATCTGCTCTGATTGGAGCCACCTCTTTTTCAAGAGAAGTTGTGGCATCTTCAACAACTTGCTTAACAACAGGCTGATTTGTATTGATGATAATTTCATAACTATCTGGCATCTCTCCATAGAATCCTGCACCCGGCTGCATTGCCGCCATTTCCTTCATACGTCGCATAAATTCATTACGCGTTACTGTAGCAGGTGCATCACTCTCTTTAAGAGCTGCAAAACTTACTATGAAATTTGTTTTTTCAATTTCAGGTATCTGCGAACGGATCAGCGTGCTCATGATATCCGTCTGCAAAGGAGTCAAACCGGCATCATCTTGATTATCTTTTACAATCAGTCGTTCCGGAATATCTGAATCGACTCGGACGAAACGGGTCTTTTCAATTTTTTGCTCAATAAGACCAATTATATGGCTATCAAGCTGACCGTCCATTACCAATACATTATAACCTTTATCTTCACAAGCCTTGATATACGTATATTGAGATACCGTATCCGTAGAATAAAGATAGACAACAGTTTCATCCTTATCCGTTTGTTCAGGTTCAATAAGAATCCGGTACTCATCCAGAGTGTAATATTTAGAGTTTACATCTTTAATGAGAAAGAATTTTTTTGCTGACTCATAAAATTTCTCATCAGTCAACATGCCATATTCAATGAATATTTTTATATCATCCCATTTTTCTTCGAAAGATTTACGATCATCTCTAAACATCTTATCAAGTTTCTCCGCAACTTTCTTAGATATATAAGATGAAATCTTCTTCACCTGCTGATCCGCCTGAAGATAGCTTCGACTCACATTGAGAGGGATATCCGGTGAATCTATGACACCCTGCATCAGAGTCATAAATTCCGGCACAACTCCTTCCACTTGATCAGTGACATAGACTTGATTACAATATAATTGAATCCGGTTTTTCTGTACATCGAAATTACTACGAATTTTAGGGAAATACAATATTCCTGTTAGAGTAAAAGGATAATCTACATTTAGATGAATCCAGAACATTGGGTCTTCATTTCCCGGCATCAATTCATGGTAGAACTTCAAATAATCTTCATCTGTCAAATCAACCGGTTTCTTTGTCCAGAGAGGTTCTGAAGCATTGACAACATTATCCTTATCTGTATCTACATATTTGCCATCTTTCCATTCCTTCTCCTTACCGGAAACGACAGGTACAGGCAAAAATCTACAATACTTCTTTAATAAAGTATCGATACGATCTTGCTCAAGAAAATCCTTATTATCATCGTCTATATAAAGCACTATATCTGTACCTCTCCCTGCCTTTTCAATTTCCGTCATTTCAAATTCAGGACTGCCATCACAACTCCATTCAACAGCCTTGGCTCCATCTTTGTATGAAAGCGATCTAATAACGACTTTTTTAGAAACCATAAAAGCCGAGTAGAAACCAAGACCAAAATGCCCTATAATGGAATTAGCTGTATCTTTGTATTTTGCAAGAAATTCCTCTGCTCCGGAGAATGCTATTTGGTTAATGTATTTATTAATATCATCAGCATCCATACCAATACCATGATCAGATACAGTAAGAGTCCCTGCATTTTTATCGACTGATACAACCACTTTCAAATCACCAAGTTCTCCTTTATAATCGCCGAACGATGACAGAGTCTTGATTTTTTGTGTAGCATCAATAGCATTTGAAACAAGTTCTCTGAGAAAAATCTCATGATCACTATATAGAAATTTCTTTATTATGGGGAATATATTTTCAGTTGTGACCCCAATTTTGCCTGTAGCCATAATTTATGTTTTATTTATGTATACTCTTTTAGTATTAAACTACAACAAATACCATGCCAAAATATATCATTACATTAACTATTTTTATATTATTCAGAAAGCATTGTTTGCGCAGGTGAGACAGATGCGACAAATCTTGACGGCAGAATAAGTACACAATACACAACAAACAATACACCAATATTTAGAAGCACTATTGACTCCCATGACATAACCACAGGAACAAAATCAATGTAATAGGAATCAGGATCAAGTGGGATAAAATGAGTTTTTCTTTGCATATATATAAATGTCACAGCAATGATATTACCTATTGACATTCCCCAAAGTGCTATTCTTAGAGCAAGCCAAATAAAAATTTCACGAATCTTCGATGTCGAAGCACCTAAGGCTTTCATAATTCCTATAAATGATTTTTTTTCCAATATAATAATGAGCATTCCTGACACCAACGTGACACAACCCACAATCATCATCAATATTAACACAACAACAACATTTGTATCCAGAAGATTCAACCAACTGAAATAGACCACTCCTTGATTATATGCATTCTCTACATGAAACACATAAGATAATTCGCCTTCAGCAACCGCCTTGTTTAGAGTATTCTGTAAAATGACGGAATATTCTTGCACGTTGCTGAAATCATCTGTATTAATCTGCAATGATGTACCTTGGTTATCTTCAATATTACCTAACTGCTGAATAAGTGAAAGCGAGCCGAAAATCATGAGATCATCATATTGGTCAAAATGAGAGTCATATACACCAACCACAGATAACCGTCTAACCCGTATTTCATCGCTAATAAAATAAGTGTCAATCTTATCTCCAACGCTCAATCCTAACTGTGATGCCACCTTATTAGAAATAATAATTTTAGCTTTATTCTCGGGATTAGAGAAATCTACAACTTCACCAGACAAAAGATTCTTCCTTAGGAATTCAACAGATCTTTCACTGGCTATACCTTTTAAATAAGTACCCTTAAAATCCGAATTAGTTTTCAATATTGCTGGTATTGCAGCTTGCAAAGAATAATCCGTCACAAACGACATTTTATTTAATTCTTTCTGTAGTACTGGAGTAAGAGTAATTATATTATCCTCATTATTTGAAATCGGTGATGAAAACAACGTTATATGACTATTAAATCCAATCACCTTATCTCTTATCTCTTTCTTAAATCCAAGTACAATTGAAATTGAAATAATCATGACTGCCACAGAAAGAGCAACAGCGACAACAGCGACAATAATCGCCGGAGCTTTTTTATTGCCGCCATAAGATAACGACAAATGACGGGATACGAAAAATGCGTAATTCATAAAAACAAGTGAATTTATAAAATATAGCGAGGAATTCATGTATATGTTACCTCATTATCTTGCAAATTTAGGAATTATTTACGACATATACTATGTAAGGATGCCATCATTAGAGAATATAGGGATACAATTATTATTTAATCCAACATTAGTCTGTTTCTTTTATTAAAGACAATCAAAAAACTTTCTAATTCTTTTTCTTAAAAAAATTTGGTGAATTAAATCTGTTTAATTAACTTTGAAAATGAAAACCGACAACATGTCGGATCCTTATTTCTAAATGCCAGCAAAGCAATAGTTTTTGCCTTGCAAAAAGAAACAACATCATAATTTAAACCATAAAAATGGAAGAAAATCTAACTAAAACATGTCTCCATGATCGTCATGTTGCATTAGGAGCCTTGATGTCACCATTTGGAGGCTTTGATATGCCCATACAATATAAGGGTATAACAGAAGAACACAACGCAGTAAGGCACGAAGTCGGAGTTTTTGATGTAAGCCACATGGGTGAAGTCCGGGTCAAAGGTGCTGATGCCTGTAAATTCGTAAACCATATTTTCGTCAATGATGTCACCGGCGCGCCTGATGGTCAGATATTTTATGGTATGATGTGCAATGAAAAAGGTGGCACAGTCGATGATCTTTTAGTATATAAAGTGTCTGATGATGAATATTTCCTTGTAATCAACGCATCAAACATTGCAAAAGATGTTGACTGGATATTAAAGAATTCAGAAGGGTTTGATGTCGAGATAATTGATCAAAGCCCATATTACGGAGAAGTTGCTATTCAAGGACCTAAAGCGGAAGAAACCGTTGAGCAAGTATTGAATATTCCAGTTAAAGACATTCCTTTCTATAACTTCAAGACAATACACATTGACGGAGAAGATATAATTGTGAGTCGTACCGGTTATACCGGAGAAGATGGCTTTGAAGTATACGGAAGTCATGATTTCACACGTAAGACATGGGACAAATTAATGGATGCAAGTGTTCAGCCTTGCGGCTTAGGTTGTCGAGATACATTGCGGTTTGAAGTAGGACTACCTCTTTATGGTGATGAACTCTCTGAAGATATCACGCCTATTGAAGCAAGTCTAAGTATGTTCGTAAAACTTGATAAGCCTGAATTTATCGGTAAGGAAGCACTTGCAACACAAAAGGCTGATGGAGTAAAACGCCGTATTGTGGGGATTGAACTTGAAGGTAATGCCATACCTCGCCATGGATATCCCGTAGAAATTGACGGTAAGCAAATAGGGGAGATCACTACTGGCTATCGCAGCATATCTACAGGCAAAAGTGTCGCTATGGCCATGATTGAAAAACCATACGATAAACTTGGGACAAACGTGGAAGTTCGAATCAGAAAGAAAACATTCCCTGCCAAGGTTATAAAAAAACGGTTCTACGATAAAAACTATAAAAAATAATATTTTTCAACGAAATAAATTTATATAAGATATGAGTAAGATTTTAGAAGATTTGCGCTATGCAGATTCTCATGAATGGGTTAAACTTGAAGGCGATATCGCCACTATCGGCATTTCAGACTATGCACAACATGCTTTAGGCAACATCGTGTATGTTGATATGCCGGAAGTTGGGGACGAAGTATCACAAGGTGAAGATTTTGGAGCAGTTGAGAGTGTCAAGGCTGCCAGTGATCTTATCTCTCCTGTATCAGGAGAAGTCATTGAGATCAATGAAGCTCTTGAGGATGAACCCGAACTTGTAAATCAAGATCCATACTCCAATTGGATTATGAAAGTGAAGGTATCGGATGCCTCTGAAATTGATTCTCTCCTTGATGCAGCTGCATACGCAAAAATATGCGAAGAATAATTTGAGCATATAGAATTTTCAAGGGTTAAGAGTTGGGTGTTTAGGTAGTTTAGCCCCACCTTACTCTTAACTCTTGACATATATGGATATGTCGACGGATGTCGAACTCTATCAGTTGAATAATTTAATGAAGTCTAAGCTTCATTTAGTCAAATTAAATCTAATCATGTCAGATAAATTTATGCCGCACACCGAGAGCGAAATTCGTGAAATGCTCAATAAAATTGGTGTTGCATCAATCGACGAACTCTATGGAGACGTTCCGGAAGAAGTAATATATCGGGAAGAATATGATATACCTTCTGCAATGTCTGAGATAGAATTACGTCGCCATATCAACGATTTGGGTTCAAAAAATAAAACTCTTACTATTTTTGCAGGAGGAGGAGCGTATGATCACTATGCACCATCCACCGTAGCCCATCTTCTTTCTCGCAGTGAATTTTACACAGCATATACCCCTTATCAACCTGAGATTTCACAAGGTACTCTTCAATATATATTTGAATATCAGAGTATGATAAGCGAATTAACCGGCATGGAAGCTACAAATGCATCTATGTATGACGGAGCTACTGCTGCAGCAGAGGCAATGTTTATGATGGTAGCGTCTGCCAAGAAGAAAAATAGGATCCTAATATCTTCAACAGTATCAGATAGAGTTATTCGCGTTGTAGAAACTTATGCAAAGTTTCATGGCGTAAATTTAACTCTTATTCCAGAAAAAGAAGGCATCACAGATCTTGAAGAGATTTCAACAGAACTTTCCAAGGGTGATGTCGCTGGAGTGATCGTCCCGACACCTAATAAATACGGTATAATAGAAGATTTTACAGGCTTGGCTGATACCATTCATTCCTCAAAGGGAGCCCTTGCTATATTCGCAGATCCATCCACATTAGCAGTGCTTCGCACTCCTTCTGAATGGGGAGCTGATATCGCATGTGGCGATGGGCAATCGCTTGGAATGCCATTGGCTTTTGGCGGGCCATATCTTGGTTATATATCATGTAGCAAATCTATGCTTCGTAAAATGCCCGGACGTGTGGTAGGGGCAACAACTGATGCCGATGGAAAACGTGCATACGTACTCACCTTACAGGCCCGTGAACAACATATACGTAGAGAAAAAGCTACAAGCAACATTTGTTCAAATCAAAGTCTTATGGCTTTGTATGCTACCATTTACATGTCTCTTCTTGGAAAAGAAGGATTGAAGGAAGTTAACGTCCTTTCTTGTGATGGGGCACATTATCTTTACCACAGATTAATTGAATCCGGTAAATTCTCACCAGCATTTGATAAGCCGTTCTTAAAGGAATTTGTGGTTAAAACCGAACTTGACATGGAAAAGATAAATTCCAAATTACTTGAAAATGGTATCATGGGAGGCATCCTTCTTGGGAATGGCATGGTTGAGTTCGCAGTGACAGAGAAAAGGACTAAAGAAGAAATAGACAGACTCGTAAACTTAATTGTTGAAGGATAACGGAAAATGAAAACATACGATAAACTTATATTTGAACTCTCAAAACCCGGACGAAAGGGTTATTCTCTTCCTAAGAATGGATATGGAACGAATGGTTTGTCGGCAATACCCGATACACTATTGAGAGAAACTCCGGCAGATCTTCCAGAAGTAAGCGAGCTTGAAGTGGTTCGCCATTTCACAAATCTATCATCTAAAAATTTTGGAGTCGATACTGGATTTTATCCTCTTGGTAGTTGTACCATGAAATATAATCCAAAAATCAATGAAGAAATAGCAGCCTTACCGGCATTCAATAATATTCATCCTCTTCAAGATGCAGAGACTGCACAAGGATCCCTTGAATTATATTGGAATCTACAAAAAATGCTATCCAACATAGCAGGTCTTGCAGAATTCACCCTCAATCCTTATGCTGGAGCCCATGGAGAACTTACAGGATTGATGGTAATGAGGCAATACCATATTTCAAGAGGAGATCATAAGCGAACAAAAGTAATTGTTCCGAACTCTGCACATGGTACAAATCCGGCATCTGCAATGGTTGCTGGGTTGGAAGTGATTGAAGTAAAATCAAAGCCTAATGGGTCAATTGATGTAGAAGATCTTAAACCCTTGCTTGATGATACAATTGCCGGCATTATGATGACAAACCCCAATACCCTTGGAATGTTTGAAACTGAAATCCTTGATATTGCGAAACTTGTTCATGAAGCTGGAGGTCTGCTGTATTACGATGGAGCAAATCTTAATCCGTTATTGGGAAAAGTTCGTCCAGGAGATATGGGATTTGATATTATGCATATTAATCTCCATAAAACTTTCTCTACTCCTCATGGGGGCGGTGGTCCAGGATCTGGTCCTGTCGGAGTTGCATCTCATCTTGTCAAATACCTTCCAAATCCGAGAGTAAAGAAAAATGTTGATGGAAAATTTTATGTTGATTTTGGAGAAGATAGCCTTGGCAATATATCAACATTTCTTGGGAATTTCGGAGTAATGATGAAGGCGTATGCTTATATTCTCACTCTTGGCAAAGAAAATATAAAAAATGTAGGACCACTTGCGACACTAAATGCAAATTATATCAAGGAAAGTCTTAAAGACGACTATTTGCTTCCAATTGAAGGAGTATGCAAACATGAATTTGTATTTGATGGACTCAAGGATAAATCAACAGGAGTGACAACATTAAATGTTGCTAAAAGGTTGCTTGATTACGGATTCCATGCACCCACAATTTATTTCCCTCTGTTATTTCATGAATCAATGATGATTGAACCTACAGAGACAGAAAGTAAAGATACTCTTGATGAATTTATTGATGTGATGCACAAAGTTGCCAAAGAAGCACGTGAGACTCCCGATGAAGTGATTAATGCACCATTGACAACAATCGTACGCAAGTTAGATGAGACAACCGCAGCAAAAAATCCGATCCTAAATTATAAAGCTTTAAAAGCCAACAAGAAATGAAAAGTGATATTATAATTATAGGAGCAGGACCCGGTGGATATGAGACAGCTCTTGCCGCAGCAAAACGCGATAAGAATGTAACCCTATTCAATGGAACCTTACTTGGCGGTACATGTCTAAACGAGGGATGTATCCCAACCAAATGTCTATGCCGAAATGCTGAAATGATCTCGAATTTTAAAAAAGGAGAAGATTTCGGAATTGAGGACTTCACTTTCACTGTAGACTATAATAAAGTTTTGTCACGAAAAAATAATATTATCGAGACATTACGTAGTGGAATTGACAGCATGTTGAAGCAAGCAAAAGTGAATGTGATAAATTCAATGGCTTCATTCAAAAATGCTGCGACTATAGTGGCCGATGGTGAAGAATATACAGCAGATAATATCATAATCGCCACAGGCAGCACATCCAAATCACTTCCAATACCAGGTCATGATCTTGATTGTGTAATGGATTCTTCCAAGATACTGAATATAAATTATATTCCGGAATCACTAACTGTGATTGGGGGTGGTGTAATTGGAATGGAATTTGCATCAATCTTTAGCCAACTCGGTTCAAAAGTAACGGTAATAGAATTTTTGAAACAAATTCTTCCGCCTTTTGACTCAGATATCGCTAAACGATTAAAGCAAACACTCAGCAAGAAAGGTATTAAAATCATCACGGGTGCAGCAGCAAAAGAAATTAAACAGAATGAGTTTAATGAAATTGAGGTAACTTATGAAGTTAAAGGAAAAATTGAAAAAGTTATCTCTTCAGATTTGCTGATGGCTGTTGGTAGGGCTCCGCGTATAAATACTCTTAATCTTGAATCCACTGGTATAGAATATTCATCAAAAGGAATTTCCGTAGATGATAATATGGAAACCAACATAAAGGGTATATATGCTATCGGCGATGTGAACGCAAGAATGATGTTGGCACATGCTGCATCATTCCAGGGGTTAAGAGCATTGAATGCAATAGATCACAAAACCGATAATATTCTATTTGACTTAGTACCATCGGCAGTATTCACAGTTCCGGAATGCGGTATGGTAGGAATGACTGAAGATAAATGTAAAGCTGACGGAATAGACATTATGATTGGTCAAAGTTTTTTTAGAGCAAATGGAAAATCTCTTGCTCTTGGTGAAACTGATGGTCTATGTAAACTGATATTCCGTAAAGAGGATGGTCTACTTATCGGTGCCCATATCATGGGTGTGGAAGCTGCAGACTTAACCCAACAATGTGCTGATATGATGAATCAAGAAATTCATCTTTCAGAATTAACTGATATTATTTTCGGACATCCAACTGTCAGCGAAGTAATTTTATCAGCGGCTCATTCAGTAAAATAAAACAAATACTTTTAAATATAAGGGCATTTTTAATGCCCTTATATTTTTAATAACTTTAATTGACAAAAAATAGGATTCAATATACAAAAAATGCCTATTAGAATCTGTAAATACAATCAATCATACAGTCAAAGTCCAAAAAGTCCAAGGAATTGCCGCTTAATCTAACGAAGATAAAGCCTAAAACACTACTAATGTGATACTTATGCCATATTAGAAATATCTTTTTACATAAGTTTATAGAAGTTTTAAGATAAAATATACACTACACCTTAAGATTATCTAAGTAGATTTTACATCTCTGATATCTCTTAGAATCCAAAATACTAATACAATGGATCAACATTATATAAATATGCCAAGGAAATCATACTTAATTTAATAAATTTTACCAGTAATATACTGATTATATGTAATTTACACAACAATTACAATGCCATCTTTATGATTAGGAATAGAATAATTAAGTAGTATAAATTACAAATAATAATATTTATTAATGAATAATAATATTATTAAGATATACAATAAAGAAATTATTAGCTACATAAACTATTTATAATCAAATATAAACAATACAAATCCTTTTCTATAGATACAAAATAAGCTCCATTATGGAAACGTATTATTTTTATATAATACGTTTCCACAATAACACCCAAATATCTATTTGCCGCCTATCATTTCAAGAAATTCCTCTTCTGAAATCAACGGAATACCTAATTTCTCACATTTCTCTTTTTTTGAAGGACCCATATTATCCCCTGCAAGAACAAACGAGGTCTTTTTAGATATACTACTTGAATTTTTTGCGCCTTCACGTTCAATAATTTCCTTATATTCATCACGGGAATGATGCAAAAACGTACCAGAAATAACTATAATTTTTCCAACAAGAGCATCTCCTAATGATGAAAGTTTTTCCTGAGAAAGTTCCATTTGTATTCCGGCTTGCTTCAGACGTGCTATTATATCTATATTGATTGGATCTCTTAAAAAATCATATATACTCTTTGCAATTATCTGACCTACATCTGGAATTGCAGTAAGCTCTTCTTCCGACATCATCTGCATATTATCTATAGATTTAACGGCTTTCGCAATCCGCTTAGCAGTAGTTTCTCCAACATTTGGAATCGATAGAGCATAAATGACTCTTTCAAATGGAACTGATTTTGA
Source organism: Lepagella muris (assembly GCF_004793975.1). Classification (NCBI taxonomy): domain Bacteria; kingdom Pseudomonadati; phylum Bacteroidota; class Bacteroidia; order Bacteroidales; family Muribaculaceae; genus Lepagella; species Lepagella muris. The sequence goes on along the minus strand of NZ_SRYB01000030.1, from coordinate 22,168 downwards.
TGCTTCTATACCATCAATTATTCTATTCGCAGTTTTTTCTCCAATTTTATCAAGACCCAAAAGATTGTCATATTTGAGATCATATAAATCTGCTATATTCTTTACAAGTCCACAATCAAACAATAATTCAGTTGTTTCTTCACCAATTCCATCGATATTCATCATTCTGCGAGCACAGAAATGTTCAATTTTACCAGTCAATTGAGGTCTACATCCATAATGATTAGGACAACACCAAGCAGCTTCTCCGTATATCTTTATGAGTGGGGTGCCACATACTGGACACTTATCAACAAACTGAATTTTTTTTGCATTAGGCAAACGTCTTTCTTTATCCACTCCAGTAATCTTAGGAATAATTTCACCCCCTTTTTCTACATATAACCAGTCTCCCTCATAAATATCAAGCTCTTGAATAATATCATCATTATGTAGAGAAGCACGCTTAACTATCGTACCAGAAAGTAAAACTGGTTCAAGATTTGCCACCGGAGTTACGATACCCATTCTACCCGTTTCAAAAGATACATATTTTAACGGAGTGCATGCATTCTCCGGATTAAATTTATATGCAATTGCCCAACGAGGTGATTTTGCTGTAAATCCTAAATTGAGTTGCTGATTTATTGAATCTATTTTAAATACCAGTCCGTCCGTTGCAACCGGTAATTCCTTTCGATGTATATCCCAATATTTAATATATTCGTTTACACCATCAAGAGAATTAAGCTTCTTCATACAAGATGAAACTTTAAACCCCCATGATCTCGCAGCTTCCATATTCTTATAATGGGAGTCATACGGAAGATTATCACTTAAAAGATAATAGAACCGAGCATCAAGATGACGTTTTGCAACTTCTTTTGGATCTTGCATCTTAAGAGTTCCAGAAGCTGCATTACGAGGATTTGCAAAAAGAGGCTCTTCATTGTATTCTCTTTCTGCATTTAATTTTTCAAAAATATCCCATGGCATAAGGATTTCACCTCTTATCTCAAATTCCTCAGGCCAGTCGCCAGGTTGCAATTCCAATGGAATACTTTTAATTGTCTTAACATTTGCTGTGACATCATCACCTTGCGTTCCATCTCCACGAGTGACAGCTCTAATCATTCGTCCAGATTTGTACGTAATAGAAATTGATGTCCCATCAAATTTTAATTCGCCAACTATATTGAATTGTTCCTTCGCCAATGATTTTTTTACACGATTAAACCAATCATCTACCTCTTCAATAGAATAAGAGTTTGAAAGAGACATCATAGGCCGTACATGCACAACATGTTCAAAGCCCTTTGTCAAATCGGATCCAACTCGTTGCGTTGGAGATAATGGATCTACAAATTCAGGAAACTCCTGTTCCAAAGATTCCAGCTCCTTCATCAACTTATCAAATTCAATATCCGATATTTGTGGTGAATTAAGAACATAATAATTATAATTATGTCGATTAAGATCTTTTCTTAGATTCTCAATATATAACTTGACGGAAGATAAGTCCATATATAATTATTTTTTTATGTTAATTGGAAAAAGTTTTCTAATTTTAATAAGCATACCAGAGGATTTCCCATCATAAACAACAACTGAAACTGCAAATAATATCAATAATATACCTATTACGATTCTAGTGGTCAACACTTCTCCAAATAAGGATACACCGATAGCAACTGCAGTCACCGGCTCAAGAGCTCCTAATATAGCTGTTGGAGTAGCACCTATATAGTGAATAGCAGAAGTGGTACATAAAAATGACACTGCCGTAGGGAAAACTGACAATCCTAAAATACATACCCATCCAAAAAATGAGACGGGCATAGTGAATGTATTGGTAACTAAAATTTTAACTATAAATACAGACAATCCAAAACACAACATGTAAAATGTCACTTTTAATGTTGAGATATTCTTCAACCCAGATTGATTTACATATACAATATAAATAGCATACGTAAGAGATGATAACATTACCAAGACTGTTCCAAATAAACTTATAGTATTTCCATCTTCATTCTTATGTAATAGAAATATACCACACAAAGCCAATACCATACATATCCCCGTAGACAATGATAACTTTTCATAAAATCCTATTGCCATCATCACTGCGACCATTATCGGATATATGAAGAGTAGGGTAGATGCTATTCCAACATCCATATAGGTATAACTCAAGAATAAAAATAGAGATGACAATGCCATTAGAACTCCAATTCCAAAAAATTGGAAGCACTCTTTCTTTCTGATCTCAAATTCTTTTAGACCTCTCCTATAGGCAAGTAATATTCCCATAATAGGAATAGCCAACATATATCTGAAGAATAAGACTGAATCAGGTGTCATCCCCTCTTGATATAAAGGTAATGCAAACATAGGATTCAACCCATAACTTGCAGCAGCAATTGCTCCAATAGTATATCCTTTGACTTTAGAATTGATCATACCAAATAAAATAAGTTATATACAATCAATTAATATCCAACAAATTAACCATTATATATACGGATATTTTATTTTCCATAAGAATAATGCCTCACCGGGCATAGAAGTGCCTGCTGAAGATCTATTCTTACTCTCAATTATATTCTTGAAATCTTCTATTGATATCTTATTTCTTCCAACTTCAATAAGAGTACCGACAATTGCTCTTACCATATTTCTTAAGAATCTGTCAGCGGATATAGTGAATACCAAACCATCATCGATGAAATTTGATATAAAATTTGTATCATTACTTTGGATTCTCTCCCAATATGCCTCTCTGACGTCACAAATATTTGTCTTGGTGTCTGAATGCAATTTTGCAAATGAGGTAAAATCATTTGTTTCTAATAAAACTGCAGCAGCTTCATTCATTTTATCAATATCAAGATCATAATTTGTTTGCCAACAATATGGATACATGAATGGTGATTTTGAATATGAGACAAAATACTTATAAGTTCTTTCTATTGCATCAAAACGAGCATGGGCATTGTCATGCATTGGAATAATATCATAAATAGAGATATCCTTACCAACTATACGATTTAAAGAAAGAAGAACTTTGTCCTTATTCTGAATTGGAGTAGGCAAGTCAAAATGTGCATACATTTCTCGAGCATGGACTCCAGCATCTGTTCTACCTGCTCCTACAATTTCAATTGAGAGGCGTGTCACTATTGACAACGCCTCCTCAATTATCTGCTGAACACTTATATCATTCGGTTGAAATTGCCATCCATGGAATTTTTCTCCGTTATATGATAATTTAATAAAATATCTCATGATGTCAATCTCTTTCAAGATAAGTTATTCCATACAATCCGGACTTATAATTATTTAGAAATTGCCGTCCTTCTTCTGGAGTGATTATACCTTGTTTCATTGAACGAGTCACCCACGTCTCAAGATTACGAACCAATTTTTTAGGATTATACTCCACATAATCAAGCACATCCGCAACCGGCTCACCATCAATTATCTGCTCAATATCATATCCATTCTTATTCACGGTGATATGCACAGCACTTGTATCTCCAAAAAGATTATGAAGATCTCCCAATATCTCTTGATATGCACCTACAAGAAATACTCCAATATAATAATGTTCATTCGACTTCAACGGATGAATCGGAAGAGAATATGACATACCTTGTGGAGAAACAAAACGATTTATCTTTCCATCAGAATCACAAGTAATATCCTGAATTGTACAACGACGAGTGGGTTTCTCATCCAATCTAGAAATAGGCATTATCGGAAATACCTGATCAATAGCCCATGAGTCTGGTAAGCTTTGGAACAATGAGAAATTACAAAAATACTTTTCAGGAAGCATCTTGTCAACTTTCTTCAACTCTTCAGGAGGATGTTTCATTGAACGTGTAAGATCATTCACATCCCGAGCAACCGACCAGAATAATTTTTCAATCTGCGCACGTGTCCTAAGATCAAGCATACCTAAACTGAAAAGTTCAAGAGCCTCTTCTCTAATCTGAAGAGCATCATGCCAATCCTCAAACATTGTGGTAGGATTTATTCTATCCCAGATGTTGTAAAGTTCTCTTGTCAATTCATGAGCATCTGCATCAATCTCTTCATTATCATTCCACAAAGGCAACTGAGTTGTCTCAAGCACCTCTATAATAAGAACAGAATGATGTGCAGTGAGGGATCTTCCACTTTCTGTAATAATATTCGGTTGGGGTAAATTATTCTTTACACAGACATCCACCAATGCTGATACTGAGTCATTTACATACTCTTGTATCGAATAATTCATTGAATTTTCTCCAAATGAAGATCGTGTGCCATCATAATCCACTCCAAGACCACCGCCAATATCAACGAATTGTATATTAAATTGCATCTTAGACAATTGCACATAAAACTGCATAGCCTCTCTCAATGCATTTTTTATTCGTCTAATTTTTGTGATTTGACTGCCAATATGGAAATGAATTAACTTTAAAGATTCTTTCAAGTTATTCTTTTCCAAAAATGAAAGGGCATCCAATAATTCAGAGGAATTAAGACCGAACTTGCTTACATCTCCGCCTGACTCTTCCCATTTTCCACTCCCAGAGGAAGACAATTTGATACGTATGCCTATATTTGGTATTATATTCAATCGGGCTGCAACATCAGCGATCAATTTGAGTTCATTCAGCTTTTCGACAACGAGATACACCCGACGTCCCATCTTTTGTGCCAAGAGAGCGAGTTCCACATAATCCTCATCCTTATAGCCATTACAAACTATAAGAGAGTTGGAATGAGTGTTAACAGCCAAGACAGCATGGAGTTCCGGTTTTGAACCAGCTTCAAGTCCAATATTATACTTATTGCCATGACTCACTATTTCTTCAACTACCTGACACATCTGATTCACCTTGATAGGATAAACAATATAATTTACCCCCTTATACTGATATTCTTCTGCTGCCTTCTTAAAACAGGAAGATATTTTCAGTATCCTATTGTCCAAAATATCTGGAAATCTCAACAATACCGGAGGAGAGACATCTCTTATTCTAAGCTCATCAATCACATCCTTCAGATCCACTGATGCGCAACCTTCCTTAGGAGTCACCTGAACATGACCTTTCTCATTAATCGAGAAATATCTGAGACCCCAACCGGTTATGTTATAGGCTTCTGCCGAATCCTCAATACGCCACTTTCTCATTTCAAAACTTATAATATGTATTATCTTGATATCTACTTAGTTAAGAATTAATATCCTTTAAAACATTGAATTTAATCCTTACTAAACTTTTTATTTAAACTTCACTACCAAAGATATAAAATCTAAGGCAATAAAGCAAAATAATATTCATATTTTTCTGCCAAGTATTTCAAATTTATCCACAATTATCTCTGTACGTCTGCGGACAATTTTCATTCTATCTTCATATTCTCTACTTCTAAGATAGCCTTCCACATATAGTTGTGTACCTTTCCTTACATAACGCTCTACAAGCGTTGCATTCTGCCCACCAAATACCAGATAGTGCCATTCTGTCACCTCTGTACGTGTATTTCCTCGTAATTCATTTGTAGCTAACGATAAATACGCAATTGCCCTATCTTTTTCAGGATAACGCAACTCTGGATCGCTACCTACATATCCAAGTAATATAACTTTATTTACAGACATAATCGTTGAATTATTAACAAATTTATCTCTCTTAAAGATTCAATCATTTTCCCAATTGGGAAACCAATCATTGGCTTATGCGAACCATGAGGTTTGTCGCAAAGAGCTCTCATCATATCGTCTAAAAGCTGAAGGTTTCAGACATAATCCAACTTTTTCATGTAGAGCAAACAGTAAATTAAGCACATGTACCGCATCACCGGCACCTCCTCTCATATAGCAATCTCCAATAGTATCAATTTCTACAAGACCGGCTCCAGGTTTACATATTGAAATAATACATTTCTGTGTGCCTTCTACCTCCTCCTTTCCAACTTTTGATAAAGAAGTAAACGTAAAATTATGATCATCGTAAATTGAATTATAGATTGTATCTATTTCTGAAATAGCAAGAGGACAAGACATGTCTACGATAACCCGCATAGTACGACCGTTACCTTCCGCATTTAATCTCATTGATATTTTACTATTAAATTGCCCATTGATATTTCTTAAAACTTTTTCGATTTCATTTATTGTCTTTTCCACATCAATTCCACCGATAAATTCCTCAGGTGCATTAACAACAATATTTAACTCATCCGATAGTATTGAATTTGCCACTAACGGATAAAGCGAGATCAAAGTTAAAGATGCAACTGTTGATGGTATTGATGCCATACGAGCACCTCTCACAAGTGGTTTCCTATTTATTTCAGAGAGACCATATTCTAAACTATTATTAAAGAATTTATCCATTCTATTCGGAGATAAATCTATAATACACAATTTATCATTTAACTCTACATTTTCAATCAGAGTGCGTCCCAATTGAGAATCATCAACCACAAATACAGCATCAACTTTTGATATATCTATTCTATCAGTAAATATCAACATCCTTTCTCCAATAAACCCATGATGACATGTGCTTATCTGACGTCCGGCAAATGCTGGAGAATACAATGATTCAATTTCCACTTCCGGATGATTAATTAAAAGACGGAGCAATTCGCCAGCATCAGGTTTATCAGCTCCAATAATTCCAACTTTAATCATATATTTTAAATCAAGACTGAATATCGTTAATCCCAACACCAAGAATCCCTGCAAATATCTCAGCAGCCCTCTGACGAACCACATCTTCACGCATAACTACAAGGATAGTGTCACTTCCAGGAATCGTACCAAGAATCTCATCCATATTTCTCATATCTATGTCATAAGCCAATCCGGCAGCATAACCGATTCTGGTCTTTATTACAATTAAATTACCAGAAAAATGCAACGATAAGAATCCACTTTGATAATTTGCTCGTGGGGGAGCCTGTCCAAAAGATAGTATTTTATCTTTCAATGAATCACTTTCCGGCAAAACATACATATAGGTGCCTCTATCTGTAGGCACCTTTGTAGTTCTAAGCATTTTTAAATCGCGTGACAAAGTTGCCTGTGTCACATTATGTCCTCTTTCTGCCAAACAATCAGCCAATTCTTCTTGACTACCGATACATTGATTTCTTATAAGATCAATAATCAGATCGATTCTCTTACGTCTGTTTTTCATTGCTTCATGTTTTGTTTGTTTCTTTTCTCTATCTCATTTTTTATTCTGGCAGCTTCTTCATAATTCTCTATCTCTGATGCTTTCAGCATAGCTTCTGACAATTGAGCCATAGTCATGCTTGATAATGACATGATTGATTTGAGTCCATGAATATCATTTTCATCCTTCATTTCTGCCTGCTCTTCTGGATCGAAACCTGCTTCAAGAAGCACAGTCTCTGTAGTATATATCGGAGCTCCAACTCTTATTGCAATCGCTATAGCGTCTGATGAACGAGAATCAACTGTTTTCTCAATTATACCATCCGATAGTATAAGATTAGCCGCAAAGACACCATTAGGAAGTTTTCTGATTTCAACCTCTTTAAGAGAAATTCCAAAAGCAGACATTGCCGCCACGAATGTATCATGTGTCAAAGGACGAGGAGTTGAAACTTCTTGTAGTTTACACTCAATTGCTTGAGCTTCAGGAAATCCAATTATAATTGGAATCCGTCGGGTAGCTCCTACCTGCTGTAATATCAAAGCATATACTCCGGACTGTATTTGATTATAAGTTATGCCCACCAATTCAAGTTTATATCTTTTTTCCATTTAAATTGAATTAGTCATTATTAGAAGTTTCCAAATTATTTTTTCCTTTATAATGATGATGGCGTCTTTTCTTTACATTCGGGATAATCATCGCAGAGCCATAACACAAAATTTTATCCTTAGAATAAATTACTGCGAATTGTCCTGGAGCAATCCCCTGAACATCAACATCAGACACGATTTTAATATTCCCATCATTAGACATCACTAACATTCCGGTATAAAACTCCGGGGAATGACGAGTCTTAAATGATATGACGACACTTACTTCCTGTTCCTCTGATTTATTAGAGACGACGAACGGAGAGCCACTAATCCAATTTGGTTCTGCAAGAGAGATTATTCTTCCATACTGTAGCCTGGTGTCATATCCATTAGATACAAATATAACGTTATCCTTAATATTCTTTCCAACTACAAACCATGGACCTCCACTTAATCCCAATCCTTTCCTTTGTCCGATTGTATAGAACCAATAGCCCCGATGACTTCCAATTTTTTTCCCCGTTTCAATTTCGATTACAGGTCCTTTTTTTTCACCGAGATGACGTGCAATAAAATCAGAATAATCAATCTTACCGAGGAAACAGATTCCTTGAGAATCTTTCCTAAGAGCATTTGGAAGGGATACCTGTCTTGCAAGATCTCTCACTTCTGATTTATCCATATTCCCAAGAGGGAACATTATATGCGACAATTGATCATACGAAATCTGTGCAAGAAAATCTGTCTGATCTTTTATCGGATCTTTGGCAGTAGCCAAATATAATTTACCATCAACTTCTCTCACTGAAGCATAATGTCCAGTGGCTGTCTTATCGAAATTCTTACCCCAACGTTCTTCAAAAAAACCAAACTTTATGATTTTATTACACATCATATCTGGATGTGGAGTCAATCCAGATTTCACCGTTTGTAAGACATAAGACATGACATATTGCCAATATTCCTCATGTAATGACACAATCTCAAAAGGCAATGAGTACTTTTTTGCAATTAATGAGCACATCTCAATATCTTCTTCAGCAGAACAATCTCCCTCTCCCTTATCCATCCCTATACGGATATAGAATAGATGAAGGTCATGTCCTTCTGAATAAAGCTTGTGCACGACAACAGCACTATCGACTCCTCCGGAAATAAGAACAGCAATTTTCATACCTCTTCAAGTTCTCCTTCGCTTTTATTTTCGTTATGAATGATATGCAGAGAAAGAAAATAGTCAATGGAAATCTTTCCCGGTCCAACAAGCATCAGAAAGAAATAAATACCAAGAAACATAATTGGCAAGTATCCCTGTTGCTGCCAATCAAGCAAATATGATGCATCTCCTACATAATCAGACAATAAATAATGTTCTGCAACAATCATTGCGATAAATGGAGGAATAATCATAAATCTTGTAAGAAACCCAATCATGATAAACAATGAGCAAAATAGTTCAATTGCTATCATAACCAGTAACGACAATTCCGAACCCATGAAAAAGACGGAAGGGAAACAATAACGCATATCCTCAAAATTTAAAATCTGACGGATACCGAATTGCATGAGCATAATACCTACAAACAGACGCAAGAACAATCTTCCTAAATTAGTATAGGAGTAGCCCGTGAATCTGAAATAGGTTCTTTTTATAAGCTTAGATAGATTAAACTTTCTCATATCTATTTGATTTATATCATACCTTGAAAAAAGACAAACTATTATTTAAGTTGTTCAAATGCTTTGTTTACAGCCATGTTCAAAGTAGTGTTCTTTAGTAATATTTTACCATCACTTCCTATGAGATATACAGAGGGAGTGGCACGCATATCATAAATTTCATTCAATTTATCACCACATCCAACTGTCCATTTGGAAGAATAGCCAGACACCTCATTCTTCCAATTATCCAATTTATTGGGTAATATATACAATATATTTATCTTGCCTTTATCCAGTGCATCCGTCAAAGCTGCATTCGATTCCATTCTCAATCGAGAAATACGCCAATCAGTGTCTCGCGGATCTCCAAATATTATAATGGTGACAGTTGTCATTGGAAAGTATGTTGCTTCCCTGCCATCCAATCCTTCGAATTTAAACTCCGGCGCAACATTCCCAACAAGGGCATTACTTAATACTTTTAATTGATCCTCGTATTTCTTTTTTCTTTGCGCCGGAATCTTTTTATTGCTTACTAAAGTATTAAGAAATTTCAGATAAACTTCATCAACCCATACTTCCGCGCGAGGTCCATATATTGTTTCTTCAGCAGCCTTAGTAAATTGGAGCAACAATGTTGGATTTTTAGAAATTGTCTGTAATAACTTATTTGTAGCAGCAATTGCCTTATCTCTATTAGCCCACCTTAACGGCACAGAAAATACCTTAAATGCATCATTCAGAGCATTTTGATCAACCGTGCTTTTTGATTTAAAATCCATTGAATCCCAAAAATGCTCTACAAGATAATCTGATTTCTCTTCAAGCGTAGCTAATTCTTCCGGAGCGGATGGATATTCAAACAACGGTTGAATCTCTATTATATCCTGTGCGAATGTATCAATGGTCAATGCTGAGAATGAAATCATTGAATACAATATGAGTCTATTGAATATTTTCATTTTTTATTTTAATTATAAATTAACAACTTAAGTTAAATAAAAGGCTTAATACAATCTCTCCATATTTCATATCCTTCCCCAATTAGATGTAAGCCATCATTGGTGTATTTGGAATTCAATTTATTAGTTCCGGGAATAATCAGAGCATCCCATAAATCAATATAATCGATCTTATACCTCTCTGAGATTTGTTTCAGATTATTATTTAATTGACTGATGACTTTTTCTTTCCCTATAAGTCTTTTATACCTATTAAAATCATTATTTACAGGCATTACAGATAATATATATAATTGAGTTTCCGGAGATCTATCCTTTATCTTCGCTACTAATGATTCATACATTTCTGTCATTTCAGATAAGGATAAATCATGTGAAATATCATTAATACCTATAAGAAGGAATATTTTAGAGGGTCTACCTTCTAAAACAGAGCCAATACGTTCCGTTATTCCACAGATATCATCTGAATTGATGCCCCTGTTCTTAATGTTTGGATTATCAAACAACTCCGATAATTCGCATCCATCTGTAATTGAATTACCAATAAATACTATGTCAGACGATTTAACACCAAGTTTTTCAAAATGAGATACTCTCTGATGCCAATACTCACTTCGTTTCTGAGCATACGATATATTGGGACTCAAACAGATTCCAAGAACAAAGATTGACCAAAATATTTTGAACCTATTCATATCCTGACATTTTTAGAGAATGATACCCAACAAGCCCTTGCATCGGTTTTTCTGTCACTTCTGTTACTTTGCAGCCAACAGCAAGTGCTGCTTCTTTTAATATTTTTTCAAAATGAAAAGCCACAGATCCCGTAAATCTAATATCTACATTATTCGAAACCTCATACATAACAACGTTTCGCTTAAAAAATGCAATAAATTCCACTAATACAAGGGAATATACCTCATGACACCATAAATTCTTATGAAGAAATGGTACAAAGGATGCCAAATATCTATTAGGGGAGACCTTTCGATAAACAGTATCCAAGACATGAGGTAAGGATTCTTTATATTCCACCATGAAATCTGTTATTATTTTTCCGGGAAGCTGCTTTTTTAAGATATCTCCAAGCAAACGTTTGCCTAAAGCTGCGCCACTTCCCTCATCACCCAAAATATAGCCCAAGGAAGGAATATGATCTACAATCTTTTCCCCATTATAAAGACAAGAATTAGACCCGGTTCCTAATATACATGCCACCCCTTCATCTTGTCCGAAAAGCGAACGTGCCGCCGCCAACAAATCAGATCCAACAAAGATTTCTGCATCTTTCCAACAATATCTAAGAGACATCTCAATTTTATTACAGATCTCTAATGTTGCACAACCTGCACCGTAATAATATATATTATCAATTACTTGCGTATTAAGAAACATCTCTTTTACATCATTGAAAATATTATCCATATCTTGACGATTAGCTAATAGTGCGTTTAACCCTACTGTAATAAATGAACACAGAATCTCACCTCTGAAGTTAATCAGAGTCCATTCTATTTTAGTAGAGCCAGCATCCGCTATTAATATAGATTTCATCTGCAAATGATATCTTTGAGAAAATTTAATATATTGAAGTTATCTAAGCTTCATTAGAAAGAGTCTGATTGAATGATGCAAAACAAATATTTTATACAAGTTCTACAGCTTAACCCAATCTTAATTTATATTTGAACCAATTTTTCAGATTATAATTCAAATATTCCTTAGATATCACCTGAATATCTCATCTAATATTGCATATATTAAGTATTAGGCAATAAATTTTAAACGTATTCATGTATATCCAAAGAATACACAAAATTAATAATAAATTTATAAGTATACAAATTGAAAAGGCACCCTTTTTGGGGGTGCCTTCACATTTTCTCTAATCAAACCACCTTTCCGGCTCGGCGGTTATACTATTTGCAATCCGGAATTTATCAGAAGTTTTCCGGTTCGTTGAAATTTGACCATTCTCCTACGATCTGACGAAGCTGGGTATCACCAATTGTACGAAGATCTGTAAGATTTACATTGTAACTAATATTTAGATGAGTCAACATTTGGTCAAAACTTACATCAAGAGTCTGAAGTTGATTATTGCTTAGGTTAACTCTCTGAAGAAATGAAAGGTTACTAAGATCTACATAAGTAAGATCATTCCATTCAAGATTTACAAAACCAAGAGTAGGAGTACCAGTAACTGTGAACGTTGTCAAATCATTGTAGGGTGCGAACACGTCGTTCAAAGCCTTACATCCATTGATAACAAGTTCCTGCATGTGGTTATCATTGCAAGCGAGTGTTACCAAAGAGGGGAGTTCCTGAACATACAGCTTCTGAATCTTATTACCCTGCAAATTAAGATTCTCAAGTTTCACCAATCCCGAGAGGGTGATGCCTGACAAATCATTGTAACCAGCATAGAGGGTACGAAGGGCAGGGCATCCATCTACTGAGAGCTCTTCAAGACGATTGCTCATGCAGTTAAGATAAGTAAGGTTCACTGCATTGCTGACATTCAAATCGGCAATCTGGTTGGATGATACATTGAGCTTCTTGAGGAATGGAGTGCCTGAGAGATCAATCTCCGAAAGTCTGTTACGATTAAGACGTAGTGTCTGAAGCTGATCACAACCCTGAAGAGAGATTTCAGAAATCCTGTTTTTAGAAGCATTGAGTTCTACCAAGGAAGGGGCACCGGCAACGCTAAGATTCTTAATCTTATTATTGCTGATATCTACTTTCTGGAGTGCAGGGAAAGCAGACAAATCAAGACTGCCGCCAAGATCCTTACCATCCCATTTGATGTCTGTAACATGACCGTTACTTACTGTGATTCCAGGAATATTTGCGACATTACCTCCCTGGAAACCAAGGGCTTCTCCGTTATTACCGCCTTTTGCTGACGGCTGACTGATAAAAGCCTGAAGGCTTTTTGATTCACTTTTTGAGAGATTCTGGCTCCATGCGCATGAAAGCGACATCACTGCGGCCAAAAATAAAACTGTTTTTTTCATAACTCGATAATTTAAGATTTAGATTTAGAGAAATTTTGTTTGTTTATCTATAAAACACCTCTCAATTAATATAGTTTAATTTTTAGTGATTTTTTTAATCAAATTTCAAAAAAATTTAAGAGCAGCCATATAATCTTGAAAGTAATAATAATCCTATCTGTACATATCTTCATATCTGAGAACCTGTTACATTTCTATCTCAAGAGGACCGTCCATACGTAAGCTATGAAGTGTCTTAAGTCCAAGTTCCTTTGCTTCTTTAATAAGCAATTGTTCTTTTTTCTTTTTAAAAGATGAATGAAGAATTATTTTATCAAAATTTTCTATTCCAGGAATATCTTTAAGATTCATTTTTTCAAATCCTGAGCTTAAAAGTAGGTATCTCTTTCTTTGATTTCCATTCACTATATAATTCCCATACCGATAGATATTCTTTTCTCTAAGCAACGAATTTGATAAGCTATCTGTTATGTTGCTGCAATCTATCGATAATATCTCAGAATTCCTTCTCTTGAGCCTACTGATTGAATTTCGTGGGAAACATGATCTGGTCTCACTTTCCCCTTGATAAAGCATCATAGATATCTCTCTATATTTTTTCTGGAATAAGATTGTATCCTTTTGTGGAGATGTTAGGAACGGAGTAATTACTATTGACCCTACAAACATCAACACAGATACAACTATGGCAATAAATTTCTTTTGTCGATTAAGCGCATATCCTAAAACAAGGACTCCAATTATCCATAACAACACCATGGGCAATGTCGCCCTAAAATCTAATGTATAATTTCCATGACAAGATAAATTATCAATTATCATAATAAATAATTCATAGCCATGATTAAGTATCCAAGATAAAGCATCGACATCATAACCGATAATAAGCAATACAGTATAAGCTAATGCCACAGACATATATGCGGGCAGCAATGGTAAAATCAACAGATTTGCCGGTAGAAAAAGAATTGGGATTCTTTTGAAATAATATGAAACCAGAACCCATGTACTCAATGTTGCGACAAGGGATACAAGGATAGACGAAGTAATTAGATGTAATCTTGGATGTAAGTGTCGATTGATTGGATTTAGTTGGGACACAAAGAGCAATATTGATGCAACACTTAAAAAACTTAATTGCAGACCCACATCATATACGGCAGATGGATCCATAAGTAAGATGACCAAACATGCTGCAAGAAGTGCATTTCCGGCATTCCTTTTTCGCTGTACTGTCATTGATAACACTACAAATGTTGCCATTATACATGCTCTGACTGTAGATGGAGCCAGACCTGTAAAAAAAGCATATAACCATATTCCAACAACAGCAACCCAATATCGAGGAACATACCAACCTAATAAGGATAGAGGGAAAAGCAACACTAACAAAATACCCATTATGATAGCTACATGCATTCCGCTTAGTGCAAGCACGTGAGCAACTCCTGAATTTGAAAATGCCTCCTTTATATCTGAATGAATAAATGATTTATCCCCCAGTAAGAAAGCTATCAAGAAATCTACCGTAGAACGTTCAAGAGAGCTTTTCTCAAGAGCTATCTCGATTCGATCTCTCCACAAAGAAGATTTTGAAAACAACGAGCCATTAAATCTCTTGATCTTGAGATTATCCGGATCTACAATTGATGTATAATGATAACCCATTCGTTGCATTCTGGCAGCGTATCCTCTATCACGATAATTTTGATTATCAACAATAGGGGAGAACTTACACTTAAATAATAATACGTCACCCTTTTTTGTAGAGAAACCATTGGTATTCAAAATAACTTTGAAGTTTCTACAAGTTGTGATTTTACCAGTATTATCAACAAGATTTGATACCTTTACTTTTATACGATCTTGCGAGGCATAAGAATTGACGTCTGTCACCTCTCCGGTTCCTCCCTCTATGCCGTGAATGAATTTATTGTTATAACTATCAACAGAATGATACCATGATGAAAATAATCCCAATCCAAGAAAGAGTAGAAAAATCCATATTGAATGAAATCTATTAAGTTTTAGAGCAATAACCGGTATATGAATCTTTCTTAACAATAATATATACGTACATAATGCAGCGACTACTGGAATGAATCCGTAGATTGGACCATTCAAGTACTCGCCACATAAAATACCGACAATAGTCGCTATAAGAGGTATCAGCAATGACATTACCCTTTATCTTGCCAAATATCCCAAGCCGCCAGCGCTTGCAAATGGAGCATCTCAATACCATTTTTGATGACAGCTCCTTTCTCTTTTGATTTAATCAAAAACTGGGTTTCTTCCGGATTATACACCAAATCATAACATACGTGTCTATCTGTAATAAATTGATAAGGAATATCCGGACATCTGTCTATTTCTGGCCACATCCCAAGGGGTGTCGTATTTACAATTATAAGGTTTGATTCAATGATATCTTTCGTCAATTCTGAATAAGTAATAGTATTCTCATTCTTAGCTCTCGATACCAAAGTAACCCTAATTCCCATATTTGACAAAGCATAAACGACTGAACGAGATGCACCTCCCGTACCAAGCACTAAAGCTTTCTTCATTTCAGGGCGCAATAAAGGTCTTATGGATTCCCTGAACCCAATAACATCAGTATTAAATCCAGACAACCATTGCTTTCCCTCATAATTATCCACCCTTACAACATTAACAGCACCAATTTCTGCAGCTTCTTTCGAAATGGAATCAAGTAAAGGAATTATCTGTTCCTTATATGGAATGGTTACATTAAATCCCTTTAATTCTTTATTTTCCCTCAACATTTCGTTGACACATAAAATGTCAGGTAATGGAAACAAATTATATGATTCTTCAATACCCTCTTTGCGAAATTTTTCATTAAAGAATTTTGCAGAAAAGGAATGTCCTAAAGGATTACCGATTAGACCGTACATATTAATGAATAAATTATAATAATTAAAATTACCAAATAATTGCTCTATCTTTCTCTGCACGAAACATCTTGTCACCCTTCCGAATATTGAATGCGTCCAGAAATTGAGAGATATTACCCAACGTGACATTTACTCGATTCTCTCCTAATGAATGAGGATCTGTTTTAGTTCTAACAATAATCTCTTCCGGCCTGATATTTCCAGCCCAAACATTAGCATACGCAAGATAGAAACGTTGAAGGGGAGTAAACCCATCTATATCGGGTGCAAATTTACCATTTGCATAATCTAAATACGCAGTAAGTGCAACACAAAGTCCACCTTGATCTGCAATATTTTCCCCTAATGTAAATCTACCATTTGCAAAAACTCCTGGAGCCACCTCTACTGCATCAAATTGCTTTACAAGGCGATCTGAAACTTCATTAAAACGCTCAATATCTTTATCACTCCACCAATTCTTTAAATTTCCATTTTTATCAAATTGCCTACCTTGATCGTCAAAGCCATGTGTCATTTCATGTCCGATTACGACTCCAATTCCTCCGTAATTTATTGCATCATCAGCAGATACGTCGAAATACGGAGGCTGCAAGATACCCGCCGGAAAACATATCTCATTAGTCGTGGGATTATAGTATGCATTTACAGTCTGAGGCGTCATGTGCCATTCCTCCTTATCTACTGGTTTATATAGCTTCTTATAATTATCTTGAGTATACCATTTGGAGGCAAGATATACATTCTCAAGATAACTTCTTTGGGGATCAATATCAATATCGGAATAATCTTTCCACTTATCCGGATAGCCTATTTTTATTTTGAACGTTGACAATTTATCCAAAGCTTTATTTTTAGAGTCTTCTGACAGCCATGTTAGTTTCCGAATATGCTTACCCAAAGAATCCTGTAGGTTCTTTACAAGTCTAAGCATATAATCCTTATTATCTTTTGGAAAGAATTTGCTCACATAAAGACGCCCAACAGCTTCTCCAAGCATAGAATTAGGTATTGTCATTGCCCTTTTCCATCTTGGTTCCGGTTCCTCTTTCCCAGACATTATCTTCCCAAACATTTCAAAATTAGCATCATGAAATTCATCACTCAAGACCCCGGATGAGTCGGAAACACATTCAAATACCAAGTAATCCTTAATCTGCTGCAATGACAATGTAGGTAAGTATTTATTTAAAAACTTAAGATATCCGACTGATATTATATTTGCCTCGCAAATATTTTCTATACCTATTTCTGAAAAATATGTATTCCAATCAATATTGTCAAAATCTGCAACTATCTTATCTATAGAATATAAATTATAACGTAATTGCGGATTACGTCTTTCTTCGCGAGTCATTTTATACCTTGCAAACTCAGTCTCAATAGAAATCACATTATCCCATACTCGTTGTTGAGAATCTTTATCATAACCAATAAGCTCAACCATTCGTTTCACGTATTTCTCATACGCAGAGAGAATCTTATCATTAGTTTCGCTTCTTTCAAGATAGAAATCCCTATCGCCAAGCCCTAATCCGACTTCCCCTATATGCATTATATTTTTATCTGAATCTATCGGATCAGCCCCTACTCCCGTTGTAAAGAAGGAACCGGTAATGCCATTATGAAGCCATGCCAAAACTCGTATAAATTCATCTTTAGAGAAATCTTGTATTTTCTGAATAAATGGCATGACCGGAGAAGCACCCTCTTTATTAAGACGAGATACATCCATACCCATACAATATAAATCACATACTTTTTGCGCATCTGTTCCTTGTATCTTGCTTTCCGGATCCAATGACAACATAGTGACAAGTTCCTTCAGCTGTTCACGAGCCTTCTCCCTCAATAAATCAAATGTTCCAAAACGAGAATATTCAGATGTAAGAGGATGATTTTTCATCCATCCGCCGCAAGCATATAAAAAAAAGTTATCTCTTGGATCTACCGAAGTATCGAGATTTGATCTATCAATACCATGCCGATCATTTGATAAAAGAGCACCAGGTTCCTTATCATTATTACAGATTCTTTCTATTTTATTTTCACTAATCATATCATTTCCATTATTAGATTTTCACTTCCCGGCATTCTTTGATAATGACTCAAAGTTCTCTTGAGCATTTTCCCATTCAGACATAGCCTCCTCAAGTTTTTTTATAATTTCAGAGTATGCCTTCAATAACTCACTATCACTTTGACCGGATGATAACTTACTCTCCAACTTTGCCTGTTCTTCTTCAAGACGGCAAACATTATCTTCTGCTAATTTAACAGATTTCTCTGCACGTTTAAGAATCTTCTCTCTCTCTTTCTGCTCAGTATAAGAAAGATTCTTACTTGTTGATTCAGATGAATCTATTTTTCTTAATTCATCATTATTCTGCGTTTTTACAGATTTCTCAAGTTCATTCAAACTTGAAAGATTCTTTCTTTTTAAGAAATCATAGATACCTCCGATATTCTCTTTGACCTTGCCTCCGCCAAATTCATATACCTTATCAACAAGTCCATCAAGAAATTCCCTATCATGACTGACAACTATGACAGTACCATCAAAATCTTTAATGGCATCTTTAAGTATATCTTTAGTCCGCATGTCTAAATGATTCGTCGGCTCATCGAGAATTAGGAAATTCACGGGCTCAAGCAAAAGCTTAATCATGGCAAGACGTGTCTTCTCTCCACCGGATAATACCTTAACCTTTTTCTCGGAATTTTCACCTCCAAACATGAATGCTCCCAATATGTCTCTGATTTTAGTACGAATATCGCCCGTAGCGACATTGTCTATCGTGTCAAATACTGATATTGATTCATCAAGCATCTGAGCCTGATTTTGAGCAAAATACCCAATCTTAACATTGTGACCTAATTTAAGATGACCAGAAAAAGGAATCTCTCCCATTATACATTTTACCAATGTGGATTTTCCCTCACCATTTTTCCCAACAAATGCAACCTTTTCCCCCCGTTTTATTGTGAATTCTGCATTTTGAAAGACTACATGATTTCCATACATCTTACCAAGATTCTCCACTATCAAAGGGAAATCTCCAGACCTCGCTGCCGGTGGAAATTTTAATCTGAGTCTAGAATTATCCACCTCATCCACTTCTATAGGGACTATCTTTTCCAATTGCTTTATACGACTTTGAACTTGAATTGCCTTAGTAGCCTGATAACGGAAACGTTCGATAAATGCAGTTATATCAGCTATTTGTTTTTGCTGATTCTCATAAGCTCTTAACTGCTGGGCAATACGCTCCTGACGCATTTTCACAAACATAGAATAGCTTACCTTATAATCATAGATTTTACCACAAGATATTTCTATTGTCCGTTTTGTCACATTGTCAAGGAAAGCGCGATCATGACTAACCAATACAACAGCCTTAGCTTTTGTCTGCAAAAATTGCTCCAACCATTGGATTGATTCTATGTCAAGGTGATTGGTAGGCTCATCCAGAAGCAAGACATCTGGTCGTTGCAACAAAATCTTTGCAAGTTCCACACGCATCCTCCACCCTCCGGAAAATTCACTTGTCGGACGATTAAAGTCACTCCTGACAAATCCTAATCCGATCAACGTCTTTTCTATTTCTGCATCAACATTATTTATATCATCGACATTCAACCTATCTGAAACCGTCTGGATACGATCCAGCAATTTGTAATATTCATCACTTTCAAAATCTGCAAATTCAAGAAGGCGTTGATTTAAAACTTTCAACTCATCCTCCATATCAGATCTTCCCTTGAAAGCCTTGCGAGTTTCCTCTATGATTGATGTGTCATCCGATAACTTCATTTGCTGCGGCAAATAACCTACAGTAACATCATTGGGTTTTGAGATACTTCCTGATGTAGGAGATTGCAAACCATACAGGATCTTAAGCATTGTTGATTTTCCAGCTCCATTTTTGCCAACAAGTGCAATTTTATCACAAGGATTAATTACAAACGAAACATCTGAAAATAGAGGTTTCGCAGAAAATTCCACATTTAAGTTATTAATGGAAATCATGATGCAATTCTGTACTAATTTTGAAGTTTAATATTTTTATTATTCCAACGATTAAATTTAACCTGTAGTATTTAATCCTCAATAGGAACTTATCTCTACAAAATCTATGGAATATAATCATACATCTTATTTTTTGAAGATTCCCTATCAATATCCACTAAAGATGTCAATGTTTTACCAATATCTAATCCAATAGCAAACACAAGCAAGAGATAGGGTAGGGTAGTCTTCATTCATAATTATTCCAAAGTTAACAAAAAATTATAAGAGTACAAAACTTTTTATATCGTCAACCTACAATATTATGTACAAAATAAGACACCCCGATAAAAATCGGGATGCCTTACTTTTATAAAAATTTTTTATTTTAGAGAGACGGTTTTATTTCATCGTGACATAGTTATTAAGATTTGAATCCTCTTCAGGAACAAGTACGATCTCAAAGCCATCCATAGTCAATTGAGTATTACGTATCGAATCAACCCCCTTCTTAGAAGTCTGACCATAAGATACGGAAAATTGTCCAGATTGAGTATTCCCGGTCACAATCAAAACATTGTAATTCCCATTTCCAGACGGAGATGAATATACTGTTGCGATATTCCGCATATTATTAGCTCCGATAACCATATTACGTACAGGAAGATTCTCTAACGTATAGATTATATTATCTCTATATTTCTCAACGTCAGACACACTTGAGTTGACTGTTGCAGACTTTAGATTCGTGATAGCAACATCTGAGGAAAGGCTAACCTTTGAAACACTCTTCTCAGACATACCTGACAAAGAAGAGATTGCATCATAGGCCTCGGAAAGAGTTGTATCAGCATATCCTAAAAGATTTGTAATCGATATTACAAAGATTGATATAAATAATTTTTTCATAGCTTTTTTTAATTTAGCACATTAATAATAAATGACACACATTTGCAATATGGCTTACCTAAAACCAAATTAGTGGTCTATAAAATATAACTCTACACTTTTCTTAAGATGGGGGAGTCTTTATCTGACTTTATATCAAACTTAGAACAACCTAATTTTAATCAATCATTTATATCCATACAAATGAATTGAACAATATCAATAGTAGGAGAGACCGCCATAATCAAATTATCTCCAGCCAAACTGACATCACTATTACGGATTGCCTCTATACCATCAGCAGAAGTCTGTCCGTATGCCGCTACAAAAGGACCTTGCTTTGCCCCAACAATAAACAACACGTTGTATACGCCATTATCAGAGGGCTCTGTAAAAGCACAAACCATTTCTTTCTGATTATTTGCGCCTATAATCTGATTAACCACCGGTAAACTCTCATAAGTGTAAATGAATTCCTGCGCATAACGAGAAGTATTGCAAGTGACACTTTGAAGATCCGTGATGGAAATCCCAGGAGCCAATTGAATCGTGCCCACAGCTTTCTCAATCATACCGGGATTATTTACCAAAGATGTGTAGGCATCTTTCAAAGTAATTTGTGCAGAACCGGAAAAAACAACCGCAACTACTGCAATAATGGAAAGTAATAACTTTTTCATAACTATTGATTTTTAGCATTATATTTATTATGACTTTAAAACATCATAATAAATAGATAAGTTCACTAAAAATCATTAAATATCAATATCGGCCTAAAAATTTAACATTAACATATTGAAGTGGCAATTGAAGTTGTTTAAACTTATTTTGACTTCATTGCATATAAAACAACAACTCGAAATATCCATACTGAATAGATCCGGCATCTACAAGAAAGACGTCTATTGCAATTGCAATAGACGTCTTTCTTGTAGATG